>JAPOSK010000469.1 GCA_026709725.1 Paracoccaceae bacterium
CCCAGGCGGCTGGTGGTGGAGCGGGTTTTGGTCTGGTGAACCTCCTGCCGCTGATCCTGATTTTCGTCATCATGTATTTCTTGCTGATCAGGCCGCAGCAGAAGCGGGCCAAAGAGCATCGTGAGATGGTCGCCAACCTTGTCAGGGGAGATATGGTGGTGACACAGGGCGGAGTCATCGGGAAAATCACACAGGTGAAAAAAGACAATGAAGTCATCGTTGAGGTCGCCGATGATGTCCACATCCGGGTTGTCCGCAGCACGATTGCCCAATTGAAGACAGCGGACAAGACCTAGGAATCCCCGCCGGACCACGGCGCTTCTGGCATCTGCGGTAATCCATGCTCATAATCCCGATCTGGCAAAAAACGCTTGTCATCGCTATCTGCCTCGGTGGAGTCCTTCTGGCCTTTCCCAATCTGTTTTATGACAGGGTCGAGCGCTACAATGACGCTGTTGTCCGGATGGAGAATCGTGGAGCGGCAGATCCGGAAACGCAGGCCGGTCTGGACCTGTGGCCATCGTGGCTGCCATCATCGCTTGTCTCGCTCGGACTTGATCTGCGGGGCGGTGCGCATCTCCTGGCCGAGATCCAGCTCGAGGATGTTCATGCCGATCGCATGGATGCCCTCTGGCCGGAAGTTCGTGATGTTCTGCGGCAGAACCGTGATCTGGTCGGTTCGATTCGTCGACAGGCCGCACCGCCGGATGAATTGCGCGTTTCAATTGCCAATACCGATGCTCTTGATGAGGCGGCCGGGCTGATCGGGGAGATCTCGCGCCCGATCCTCACCCTTGGCGGCCTGAATTCCAGTACGCTTGATGTGGCTGTCGAAGACAACATGATTCATATTGCCCTGACCGATGATGAACGGGCTGCAACCGACAATCGGACGATGCAGCAGTCACTGGAAATCATTCGCCGGCGCGTGGATGAAGTTGGAACACGGGAGCCGATCATCCAGCGCCAAGGCACGGACCGGATCATTATCCAGGTGCCCGGGATCGGTTCGGCCGCCGAGCTGAAGGAGCTGCTTGGCCAAACGGCCCGACTGTCTTTCCACCATGTCATCCGCACGGTCAATTCCGGGACGGCGCAGCCGTCCGGTCGACAGGTTGTATATCCGGATATTGACAATCCTGACCTGAGCTATGTCCTGGAGCGGGTCCCGGTGGTTGCGGGAGAGGACCTGACCGATGCCCAGCCCGATTTTGATGAAAACGGACTGCCGGCGGTCAGTTTCAGATTCAATCCCACCGGAGCCCGCAGATTTGGTGATTACACAGCGGAAAACATCGGCCTGCCTTTCGCAATCGCGCTGGATGGTGAAGTTATTTCCGCACCGGTCATCCGTTCACACATTCCCGGCGGTTCAGGGATCATTACGGGCCAGTTTACTGTCGAAGAATCCACAAATCTGGCAGTGCTGTTGCGGGCCGGCGCCCTGCCTGCCGGGATGGTGTTTCTTGAGGAACGCACCGTGGGGCCTGAACTTGGTCAGGATTCAATTGATGCCGGCAAGGTTGCCTGTATTGTCGCAGCAGGTGCCGTTCTTGTCTTCATGATCCTCAGCTATGGACTCTTCGGCCTCTTTGCAAATGCTGCATTGATGGTGAATCTCTTCCTGATCTTTGGCATCCTTTCAATTCTCGGGGCAACGCTCACGCTCCCCGGGATTGCCGGCATCGTGCTGACCATCGGTATGGCTGTCGATGCCAATGTTCTTGTCTTTGAGCGAATACGGGAGGAACTCAAGACTGCCAAAGGCCCATCCCGGGCAATCGAGGTGGGGTACGAGCGCGCCCTCACTGCCATCCTTGATGCGAATATCACCACGCTCATCGCGGCAACAATTCTCTTCATGCTGGGAACCGGGCCCGTCAAGGGGTTTTCCGTCACCCTTGGCATCGGTGTCATCACCAGCATGTTTACCGCGATCTTCCTGACCCGACTGCTGGTGGTGGTCTGGTACAGCCGCCGGCGCCCGCGTACACTGAACATTTGAGATACCGATGCGTCTGAAGCTCGTTCCAGCAGAGACAAGGTGGAATTTTCTCTCCTACACCCGTTTTGCTGTTCCGGCTTCCCTGCTTGCGATGGCGGCATCCGTGGTTTTGACAGCCGTCGTCGGTCTTAATTTCGGTATTGATTTTCGTGGGG
>JAPOSK010000517.1 GCA_026709725.1 Paracoccaceae bacterium
CGACGAAACGGCATCCTGCAATCTCGGAAATATTCCTGATGCATCCTGTCGCAAAGTCAACAGGATTTCGACCATAACCATACCCACGATACCTGTGATCCACTGCCAGGCGTGCAATTTTCACAGCCGGGTAGTGCTCATACCTGAATGTTACACCAACGGTCTCATCAAGAGAGTTATCGGTTGTGATTTCTCCGCAGACGAGTGTTACAAAACCCCGAACCGCATTGCCAGAATCAACAAGAACATAAGTCCTTGCAAGCAACTCTTCATGGAATATCGTGACATCCCGCTTCAGGAGGGTCTTCAGCGGACTGAATTGAGTGTCACCGAGAGAGATCCCCGTGACACCGTCACCATTCCGCAGTGCCCTGAGCGTAAGCTCTGGCACTGTATCAGTTGGCGGAGGCATCCCCCGTAACAGACCTCACCGCTTCAACATCCTTTTTGTGCGGTATGGCTTCCACTTTCAATATCCCACCGCCTGACCTGAATGCGGCGTTCATCTCATCGGCGCGCCTGATCGTTGCCTTTGCCGCTGCGTTCGTGTGCCCATACTTAATCTGACGGGAAAACGCCGATGCATCTTCGCCGGTCAGGACAACAGAACCAAACGCACTTGATTTAATGGCCATTGCAATGGGGATTATATACCTGAATCTGCAAGGGGTTGCTAATTGAAGAAAGTTCTTACGACAGCAATACAAAGAGCAATGATAACAGTAATAAGTATGCCAACTTGCCACTTCAATGTCGAAGATTGTTTATCTGATATGTGAGTCTTAAGACCGGCAATGTCTTCTTTCGTTGCAAGGTATTCCATGCGAGTTTCAAGCGCAGTCAATCGTCCATGAATTTCACGACCGTTGCCGTTGTTGCCTCCGTTTGATGGTGCATGTTTCGGCGGGGTGCCGATAGGATGAACGTCTCCCATCAGGCTTCTGCCTTCCTGAGCCATTCCCAAAGATCGCTGCGATTGAATCCATTGTAGGCTTGAACCTCAAAGACGACTCCGAGCGTTCCGGTTTCATCGCTGATCCCGACTTTTCGAGCAATTTCGCTGGTCAAGGTTAAATCAGGAGAAGCGACAAAGGCCGTTGTCGGCGAAAGAATGAAATGCTTACCGCCCCATTCTTCGCGGACATTATCCCATGCATCCTCGCTCGGCTCATTGAGACAGACAGCGTAAATTGTCATCATGCCCCCGAGAAAAGATTTGCTTCTAATCTTCATGTGCAGAAAAATGCAAATCTCTGCAAATCTCTACTTATAATCTGCAATATAGGCATTCATATTGCAGATTATAAGTTGATAGAGAATCAGACATGACCCAGAAAGCACCCGGCAAATCCTTCCGCAAAGGCCTCTCCCTGATGGAGATCGTCGAAATGTTTCCCGATGAATCCGTAGCGGAGGAATGGTTCGAGAAGCAGCGATGGGGCAGGAAGCGAATGCCCAGCCATTGCCCCAAATGCGGATGCTCCGGCCGTATCACCCGCAGCGACACACGCAAGACCTCCCCCTACTGGTGCGCCGACTGCCGCTCGAATTTCAGCGTCCGCACGGGAACGGTCATGTCGCATACACGGATTCCCCTGCACAAATGGGCCATTGCCATGTATCTCTGGGCCACCTCCCTGAAATCCGTCTCCAGCATGAAACTCCGCCGCGATCTTGACATCACCCGGAAATCGGCGTGGTTCATGGCTCATCGCCTGCGGGAAGCATGGACGCAGACGGGTGGCAGTGATCTGGCCGGCCCCATCGAGTTTGACGAGACCTACATCGGTGGTAAGGAGAGGAACAAGCACGCCGACAGGAAGCTGCGCGCGGGCAGGGGAACGGTCGGGAAGGCGATCGTGGCAGGTGCGAAGGACCGGGACAGCAATGAGGTGCGGGCGGTGGTGATTCCGAACACCAAGCGGGAGACCCTGCACCGGTTCATCGCCGGGAACGCCCGACCTCATGCCGTGATCTGCACCGATGACCATGCCGGATATCATGACATTGACCACCCGCATGAGATCGTGAAGCGCTCCGTCAGCCAGTTCGTCAACGGGCAGGCCCACACCAACGGCATCGAATCGTTCTGGGCGCTTCTCAAGCGCGGCTATCACGGCACCTTCCACCACTTCAGCCGCTGGCACCTGCAACG
>JAPOSK010000055.1 GCA_026709725.1 Paracoccaceae bacterium
TGTTGTCTTCAATGATTTTACCTTCAGTGATGAGTGATCCGGCACCGATCACGCTCCCTTCGCCAATCCGGGCGCCATTGAGGATGGTGGAACCCATGCCAATCAGGGCATCATCGGCAATCGTGCAGCCATGCAGCAGGCAGAGATGTCCGATGGTGCAGTTGCGGCCGATGGTCAGTGCATAACCGGGATCGGTGTGAAGAACCGAATTGTCCTGAATATTGGACCCATCTCCGATGGCGATCGGCTCATTATCACCCCTGAGAACGGCACCAAAGAGGATCGCAACCTGCCTGCCGATCATGACCCTGCCAATCAGTGATGCATTTGGGGCAATCCAGTGTGAGGCGTCGCCGGGCAGGGTGGGAGCGATGCCATCAAGTGCATACAGCGTCATTGTCGGCGCGCCTCGAACTCGCTGTTCAGCCCCCCGATGAATCTGCGGAGGCCCCGCTGGCGGGTGCGTTTCATGCGTTCGGCCTGAACGATGAGCTTGACCTTGTCGAGCACCTGCTCAACTTCATGGTTGATCAGCACATAGTCATAATCAAGCCAGTGGCTGATCTCACCCTTGCTTTTTTCCATTCGATGCCCGACCATCGAGGGTGAATCGAAAGCACGCTCCCGGAGACGCCGATTGAGTTCAGCGATTGAAGGAGGAAGGACAAAGATGGAGACGACGCTGCTGGCATAGCGTGAGTTCCGGATCTGGTTGGCACCCTTCCAGTCAATATCAAAGACGACATCGCGCCCATCCTCAATGGCATTTTCAACCAGGCGGGCCGGGGTGCCGTAGCGGTATCCAAACACCTCGGCATGTTCAAGAAACACATTGTCACCGACTTTCCGGAGAAAGGTGTCGTCATCCACAAAGAAGTATTCCTTCCCGTCCTGCTCATTGCCTCGTGCCGGTCGGGTGGTCATGGAAACAGAAATCGTGATCCTGCTGTCCCACTCAACCAGTTTGTTGGTCAATGTGGTTTTGCCGGCACCGGAGGGTGATGAAAGAATGATCAGCAATCCCCTGCGCGGATCCACAAACATCGTTCAGACTTCTCCCGACAACACCGTATCGTTTCTTCGCAGGCAAACTGTTCAGCCAGTGATGCCACAATGACCACCGATCCAAGCCCGGGCCCCTCACATCACTGCTGACTGCCAGAATTGACCCACAAGTCTCGTATTCACTTAGGACGATTTCCAATATAGTGGGACGGCGATTTGTCAATACCCGCATGTCTGCTATCAGATGCCTGTCGCGTTGTGCAGACAACAATCCCGGTGTTGGATCGGACATGCCTTTGAGTGCGGAATGACCATTGTCATGACTTCCCATGCCCCGCCAGTCATTTTTGTTTTTGTCCGCCCGCAGCTCGGTGCCAATCTCGGTTCTGCCGCCAGGGGACTTAAGAATTTCGGCCTTCAGACCATGCGGCTGGTGGACCCGCCCGCAGGGTGGCTGGGCCCGGATGCTGTGGCCCGGGCCAGCGGTGCCGCCGACCTGCTTGAGCGTGCCCGGATCTATCAGTCATGCGCCGATGCGGTTGCTGATTGCACTTTGGTTCTGGCGACAACGGTACGGCAGCGTGGCCTCACAAAAACTGTACTGACTCCACGCGCCGCAGTTGCGCATGCCCGCAGGAGACTGAATGAGAATCAGAAACTCGCTTTTCTCTTTGGCCCCGAACGCACGGGACTGGCCAATGAAGACATCACGCTTGCCAATGCCATTGTCACTGTCCCGACCAGCCCTGATTTTCATTCAATGAACATTGCGCACTGTGCAACGCTCCTTGCCTATGAATGGTGCATGAGTCTGCTTGATCCGGAGCGGTCAGTGGACGGTGGTCGTCATGAGGATATGCTGGCGACCAGTGCCGACAGGCATGCGCTGGCTGAATGCCTGATCGCTGATCTTTCGCGGTCCGATTACTTTGGTGATGCAGCCGATGCTCCCGGACGAATGCTGTATCTGCGCAACCTCATCAATCGGCACGATTTGACCAAGGGGGAGATCAGGACACTGCATCGTGTCCGAAAAACCCTTCGCGATGGTCCATCAGAACCGGCAGGTGACTGATGACCAGAACCCGGGGAGTCGCCGCGCCACGCCCGACGGGAGATCTCTTTGCCAAGTGCCGAGTTTGGCGTAGTC
>JAPOSK010000048.1 GCA_026709725.1 Paracoccaceae bacterium
GTCCCTCGGGCCCACGACGATGAGGGCGACAACACCGATGATGAGCAACTCGCCCCAACCGAGGTCAAGCATGAGACTGCGCCATCATCACAGGACCATTATTGCGGAGCCACCACGGATGATGGCACGGGTTCAGGTGGTCGATTTTTTCTCACTGACAGACGAGTCTTTCTCGAATTCGACATTGGTTGCCTCGAGCTCTTTCTTGCCTTCATCCACACCTTTCTTGAAGGAGGAGATTCCCTTGCCAACTTCCCCCATCAGCCCGGCGATCTTTCCCCGCCCGAAGAGAACGAGCACAATAATTGCAATGAGCAGCAGTCCAGGCAAACCGATATTGTTCAACATTCCGTTTCTCCACTCCATCAATCCTTGCCGTTCAGCATACTGACTATTGCGACATTGTAAATACAAATCGCACCGGAAAATCTCATGCAACAGCCGGGGGCTGCGAGCCCGGATGCCGGGCGGGACGGTCAGGCTGATATGGCAGTCTTTTGAACCGGACCGGCGATCCGGTTCTGGGTCGTGCAGGGAAAGAGCATGCAGCGATTGCGCGGCAGGCTGAGCCAGAGGCGCGTTCCGGGTTTCGGCAGGAAGACATGAGGAACCCGGGTCTTGATGCGCGTCATTGAATCCTCGGTCTGGAATTCCACGATACTGTTGCTCCCAAGGTAACAGGACCGCTGGACCCGCGCCGGCACAGGCACGCCGTCACCTTCAGTCGGAAGAAGTGTCTGATCGCGCCGGTCAAAGTCAATCTTTACATCCTGAGGACGGATAATGATTTCTATATCAGTCCCATCGAAATACTGACCTGCGGGGAATTTCCCAAACGAAGTCTCAAGTGTCGCGTTCCGCACAACACCATGAATGATATTGATATCGGAGAAGAATGCCGCCGCTTCCCGATCGACGGGTTGGGCATAGATCTCAAAGGGAGAGCCGGACTGGATAATGGACCCATGACGCATCAGGACGATCTCATCGGCCATAACCATTGCTTCGGCAGGCTCATGGGTTATCAGGAGTGCTGCCATATTCTCCTGGCGCAATATCGCAAATGTTTCCTCACGAACCCTGTCGCGGAGCCGGTCATCAAGATTGGAAAACGGTTCATCCATCAACAGAATGCGCGGCCGCGGCGCAATGGCCCGTGCAAGTGCAACACGCTGCTGCTGACCGCCTGACAGTTCATGCGGATAGCGTTCGCCGTAATCACGGAGCTTGATCCTGTCGAGCAACTCCTCAAGACGGGCAGTGCGGTCGTCAGGCTGACCGACCAATCCAAATGCCACATTGTCACGAACCGTCAGATGCGGAAACAGTGCGTAATCCTGAAACAGAAATCCGACTGACCGATGCTCCGGCTCCAGATGCATGCGGTCACTGGAAACAGTCTTTCCGTCAATCAGAACCTCCCCTGACTGCTGGCGATCAATCCCGGCGATAATGCGCAGCGTGGTTGTCTTGCCACAGCCCGATGGACCAAGCAGGCATGTCACTGCACCAGGCGGCACTGACAGCGAAACCCGGTCAAGAACCGGACTCCCGGCCAAAGTCTGGCAAATATTTCTGATCTCCAACCTCGGACTCGGCATGATGGATACTCCAAAACCCTAATTCCGGACCAATTTGTTCAGGTATAATCCGATACAACCAGATTGCAACCGGGACACGGACGCCGAGATCAGGGCAGTGTCCGCTCCGTCTGATGCCCGGGGTCCGGAATTGGTGATGACTCAGCGTTTTTTCAATTGGACGGGCACCTACAGTGTTGCGTTGACCAGCCCCCCGTCATGCAGGATATTCTGACCCACGATATACGCTGCGTGCGTCGAACAGAGAAAGGCGCAGGTGGCACCGAACTCATCAGAGGTTCCATAACGTCGGACCGGGATTGTCTGTTCCCGGTTTTGACGTGCCTGATCCGGGGTGATCCCCGCCTTCCCGGCCGCCGCCTGATCAAGGGACACGGACCGATCGGTTGCATGAATCCCCGGCAGCAGGTTGTTGATGGTCACGCCATGGGGCGCAGCCTGCCGGGCGGTACCGGCGACGAATCCCGTCAGGCCGGCCCGGGCACTGTTCGAGAGGCCGAGCGTTGCGATGGGTGCCTTGACCGCCATGGAGGTGATGTT
>JAPOSK010000463.1 GCA_026709725.1 Paracoccaceae bacterium
ACCTAGGATGTGGAAAGGCCGATATTGCAATGACCGCTAGTTGGCATCGACCACGCTCTCTGGCGGATCAATGTTGAGCGACCGCATCCAGGCTTCGGCCACATTGTCCGCTGTCACCGTGATCGCGGGTGCAATCACGAATGGCGGGACCTCTTCCCCCAGCAAATCAAGGACTGCACTTGCCGCCATCGCGCGTCCCAGTTCGTAAGCCTCGTCGGCCACGATTGCCACCACATTGCCACCGCGAACCATGTCCAGCGCAATTGGTTCGGAGAGATCCAGCGTGACGATCCTTGTCGTGGTGTTACCGCCTGCCCGCAAGACGGCCAGAACGCCTTCAGCCGGACCGGCCCAGGTAACGTAGATTCCGTCAAGATCGGGATTTTTCACCATCATCGCATTGGCGATCTCCTCGGCACGTGCCGGATCACTGATTCCCTGTTCGGCCACAATCGAGATGTTCGGATAATCATTCTCAATTGTTGTCTTGAAGGCATTGTCACGCTGGTTGGTCACATAGTAGTTGGCATCATGATAAATCCAGCCAACCGTACCTTCATTGCCCATGGCTGCGGCCAGCGCATCAGCGGCCTGCTTGCCCATCTCGAAAAGGTCATCGGTGACGATGGCTGCGTAATCGGCGGGGTGTTCATATCCCGCGGGAAGATTGGACAGGAAGGCAAGGGCGACGCCGGCATCTTTTGCTTCCTCAAATGCAGCGGCTGATGTGACCGGATCAAGTGGCAGCGAAAGGATGATATCCGGCTCCCTTGCCAGCACCGTTTCAATGTCACTTCGTTGCTTGGCAGCATCAAATCCGGCGCTGGTAACAGCAACAACCTCGATGCCAAGACGTGCAAATTCATCGCTGGCACCAGCGGTTACAGCATTGACAAAATCAGACTGATCGTGCCAGAGCAATGCAGCAGAGTAGCCCGATGCGCGGACAGCGGCAACATGATCATCACCAACCACGACAGTCGATGAGGGCGTTGCACTCTCTCCGTTGGGGCCAATGGTCTGCGAAAGACCTGCGGTTGCAACAAGGCCTGCGAGGGCTGCAGTTGCCAGTGAGTAAATGACTTTGGACATGCTTTTCTCCTCAGTTCTGCGTGTCTTCAATTTAATGTTCAGGCACAGGCCCTGGTACCGCAGTATTGTGCGATAAACAGCGCAAACGCCCGCACGGCGGAGAGGTATTCATCAACCTCGATCCGTTCTTCATAGGTATGTGCGACAGCAATGTTTCCCGGGGCGCAATAGACAGCCGGACAGCCAACCTGATTGGTCAGGAAAGGTATCTCCGACCAATAGGGCGCCCCCTTGATGCGCCCTGCACCGGGACAGATATGCTTGACACATTCCTGCAATTTCAGCACCGGATCGCTCTCCGGCGGAATCTCGACCGGCGTTCCGCCCTTTGGGTGGTCACGGCATGCCGGGTAGGTGATGTCAAGTGAAATCCCCTCATCAAGATCTGCACCTGCAAGAGAACCTTCAAATTCAGCCACTGCATCATCAATTGATTCGCCGGGGCGCAACTTGCAGATGACCGAGAGGTTGCACTTGCCGGGCACAGCGATGAATCGATCAATCGTATCAACCGATGTGACAAGTATGGCTGAAGATCCGACCAGATCATGCCTGGGCCTGTTTTCGAGCAGGACTTCAAGTGCCCAGATTTCAGACAGGATATTGCAGGCTGCCTTGAGCGCATCGCACCCGAATTCGGGCGTTCCAAAATATGCCGTCTTCCCCGTCACTGTGATATCGGCAATGAAAAAACCAATCTGGGCCGTGTAGACATCCAGATTTGTCGGCTCAACGTAGATGGAAAAATCAGGTTTGGGAATCTCGCCGGACGCAACGCGAACGACAAGGTCTTTCATGCCTGCGCTGATCCCTGTCCCCGGTTCACCGCTTTCCTCGTCGCCAATGAAGGCGAGCACGATGCGTCCATCAAGTTCCAGCCCCGCATGCTTCAGGAGCCCGACTGCGGCAACTGCAGCACAAATCCCACCTTTGAGGTCACATGCACCCCGGCCCCAAAGACTGCCATCGCGCTCAATGCCACCGAACGGATCCCGACGGGGGTCCTCCCGCCAGTGCGCATCCCATCCGCGGACATGAACCGTGTCTG
>JAPOSK010000425.1 GCA_026709725.1 Paracoccaceae bacterium
CCGTTGCCCGCCCGCTCAGGGGTGCACTGGATCCGGGGATCATGGGTCCAGGGCCCAATGGATCGTCACCCGGGATCGTCACCCGCCACAGCCCAGCCTGACCGGGGCAGGGTATCAATCGGGGCGGGCCATTCCCGGATCGTTCAGCAGGACACCGGGCCCCGGCAGCGTGCGCGCCCGGGACCCATGATCCCGATGGCGGTGTCCGGCTTGCGCAGGCGCCCCCATCGTCATGACCATCACTGTCATCACCGGCAAGATCCTGCAGGATCTGGGCCCGGGTGCTGTTCTGGCTCTAGGGCTGGTGTGCAGGACGAAGACGATGCCGTCCACGATCCTTTTGGCCTGTCTAGTGGGTCTATCCCAGCAAAGAGACCATGATCCTTGCCGGAGTCGGTGAATGCGGAACAACTATGTCGGGGATATCGGTGACTTCGCGAAGTACGGCCTGCTCCGGACGCTGGCCTGCGGAAAGCGGCTGGGGGTCGCGTGGTACTTGCGGACGGATTCCGACCCGTCCGGCTCGAACGACGGCCGGCATACGGATTATCTGATGCGACCGGAGGAGTGGCGGCATCTCGACCCCGAACTGTTCGATGAACTGGGAAAGCTGGTCCGGGACGGCCGCCGGACCGTCAAGGCGGTCGCGGAGTCCGGCCTTCTGGGCGACGCCACGTTCGCTGCCGAGCCCCTGGACATATCTCCGGTCCTCCACGGGGACCGCGAACGATGGCGGCGGGAGTGGTTCGAGCGGACCAGGGCCAAGCTCAGGGACTGCGACCTCGTGTTCGCCGATCCTGACAATAGCCTCTATCCGGATGACGGCTTCCGGTACAGGCGGAAGGAAAGCGCAAAGCGGATCCCGCCATCCGAGGTGCGGGCACTCGCCGACGGCCGACCCGCGGTCATCTACCACCACAACACGCGCGCCAGGGGCGGGCATCACCAAGAGATCCGGAAATGGATCGGCCAACTCCCGCCCGGCACGCTTGCGTATTACTGGAGGCGCTGGAGCAACCGGACCTTTTTCATCGTCAATCCCGACGCCGAGATCAAGCGTCGGTTCAAGACGTTCGAGGGTCGGTGGGCCGGGACCGGAGAGACGGTTCGTGGTGGACCCCGGGTGGGCGGCCGTCACAGAGTCTGCCCGGGATCCGGGATTCAGGGCTGAGACGGACGGAAACCCGTCATAAGCGGGGACTGGCCCACGCGTGACCGTCCTCTGTTCACGCTTGGCGGAGTTCAGCGGACAAACTCTACGATGCCCCGAGTTCGGGAGTACCGCAAACTGTGGGGCATCCGACATCGGGACTCTTGGCGTCATCACAGATCAAACGCAATTGCCCCACAGTTTGCGGTGCTCTCGTTGAGGGTGGCCAGCGGCGGGGATGCTCGCAGGCATGCCGCAGGTGGTTTGACAGAAGGCAAAAGGCCAGGGTATGGCGGTTGTATTCACCAGGCGAAATCTCATGGACTCCGATGCGATCACCATCATCACCATCATTGCTACGGGCATTGCTCTAGCCGGTGTTATCCTGCCTGGCCAGCGCGATCTCAAGCGATCCATTGTTGACCTCCGCGAGAGGATGGCGCGTCTTGAAGGGCTTTTTGAAGGTTTCACCAAACAAAAGGACTGACCGCGCCTGTCGGCCCCATTGCCGTATTCGCGGAAGCAGGCCCAAACGGACCGAAGCTGCATATCTGGACATCGGAAAGAGCCAAACCTGCACACATGCGCACTGGTGCGGCCAGCCGTGTCCTGATCCCATCGGCATTGACCCAAGGGGTGCGTGTCATTTGGGGCGGACCCATGATGACAGATCCCTTGAACACCCCGATCGCGCCGATCGGGGCCCTTGTGTGGTCATTTGGGGTTGTTTCCGGCATCATGGGGGCATCGTATAGTTTGTTAGCTCAACTCCGCCAAGCGTGAACAAACAAAGACCATCTCTACACATGGGTGTCCTGGAGCACGCGGTAGGCGGTCGAGCGGCCAATGCCGACATAACGGGCCGCTAGTGGTCAATCCTGAACATATCCCTGCCTTCCTGCCCCCGTGTGCCAATCGACCCCCCGTCACCGCAAGAGCGACCCGCGCAGACAACAACCCAAGGCGGAATTCCGATGGGTCGAC
>JAPOSK010000252.1 GCA_026709725.1 Paracoccaceae bacterium
GGACAATCTGCGGCCCGTTCGGCAGCCCGAGGTAGAGCGTCAGTATCGGCCCCAGCACATAGCCCATGAAGCCCGTGAACCGGAAAGTCAGCGGCAGCGACCAGACGCTGTCGCGAAACCGGTAGATCACGAACGGCATGCCGATAAAGACCGCAATCATGATGAACCAGTTGATTGGCTGCGCGCCGACGGCCATGGCGACGCCGGCGGCGGCGGCGCTGGTCAGCAGTGTCAGCGTCAGCAGCAGGTAGGTGTTGCGTATGACCCGGTTGGTTGCCAGAACCAGGGTCTGCGTGCGTGAAATGGTTTGTTCCATCAGGGTTCCTCCATCGTGTCTGGAATGGCCGTATTATAGCCCATGCCGCAAGTCCGCGGGGGATTGCGGAAGGCCGGATTTCCCGAAAATTGCCGTTAAATCAAGGAAACATGATTTCCGGCGAATGGCCGAACAATCCGATTGAAAATATTGTATATCTTATTGAGTATTTGTGTAAGAATATACACATCGGCTACCGCCCGGTAGCCCATAAAAACAAAATCCCAAATTACATTGGAGGACTATGGAATGAAAGGGAGACGAACGATTGCCCTGGTTGCAATAGCGGTCGCTCTGGCTGGAGTTTCCAATCTGCATGCAAACACCAAACTGATGAAGATGTCGGAAGACGCGAATCAGTGGGTGATGCCGACGGGCAACTACGCCAACCACCGTTATTCGGAACTGAAGCAAATCACCTCAAAGAATGCCAAGGACCTGAAGGTTGCATGGACCTTCTCGACCGGCGTTCTGCGCGGGCATGAAGGCAACCCGCTGGTTGTCGGGAACATGATGTATGTTCATACGCCGTTCCCCAACATCGTGTATGCGCTTGATCTGGACAACGATGCGAGCATCGTGTGGGAATACAAGCCGCAGCAGGATCCGGCAACGGTTCCGGTCATGTGCTGTGACACCGTCAACCGCGGCGTCGCCTACGCCGACGGCAAGATTTTCCTGTATCAGGCGGATGCGACACTGGTCGCGCTGAACGCCAAGACCGGCAAGAAAGCCTGGAGCGTCAGCAATGGCGACATCTCCAAGGGTCAGACCGGAACGGCGGCGCCGATGGTCGTCAAGGACAAGGTCTATGTCGGCATCAGCGGCGGTGAATTCGGCGTTCGCGGGCATCTGACCGCGTACAACACGAAGACCGGTAAGCGAGTCTGGCGCGGTTATTCAATGGGCCCCGATTCCGACACCCTGATGAGCGCGAAGACGACTCATCTCGGCAAATCCGTCGGCAAGGATTCCGGCATCAAAACCTGGAAAGGGGATCAATGGAAAATCGGCGGCGGCACGACCTGGGGCTGGTATTCGTACGACCCCGACCTGAACCTGGTTTACTACGGCACGGGCAACCCGAGCACCTGGAACCCGGTTCAGCGCCCCGGCGACAACCGCTGGTCCATGACCATTTTTGCGCGTGACGCCGACAGCGGCCACACCAAGTGGGTCTATCAGATGACGCCTCACGACGAGTGGGATTACGACGGCATCAACGAGATGATTCTCGCCGACATCCCGGTCAAGGGCCAGACCCGCAAGGTGCTGGTGCACTTTGACCGCAACGGCTTCGCCTACACCATGGACCGGGTGAACGGCGAACTGCTGGTCGCCGAGAAATTCGACGATGTGGTCAACTGGGCGACGGGCATTGACATGAAAACCGGCCGTCCGATGATGGTGAACAAGTACAGAACCGAGTACAACGGCGAAGATGTGCTGTCGAAAGACATCTGCCCGGCGGCGCTGGGAACGAAAGACCAGCAGCCGGCGGCTTTTTCACCGAGGACGAGGCTGTTCTATGTGCCGACGAACCATGTCTGCATGAACTATGAGCCTTTCAAGGTCAGCTACACGGCGGGTCAACCGTACGTGGGCGCGAACCTGGACATGTTTCCCGCACCGACGCGCCCGGGCGCCACGGACCGCGGCCCCCACATGGGCCGGTTCATTGCCTGGGATGCCGACAAGGGCAAGGAAGTCTGGGCGATTGACGAGAAGTTCTCCGTCTGGAGCGGCGCGTTGGCGACCGCCGGCGATGTGGTCTTCTACGGCACGCTGGAAGGCTACCTGAAAGCGGTGGATG
>JAPOSK010000313.1 GCA_026709725.1 Paracoccaceae bacterium
GTGGCATTTCAGAACCCACACGCGGGCATGCGGGTGATTGGGCGAGAAGGCTTGGATAATCTCGATCGCCTCCTGCCCGTTGGGATTGATGTCTCCCTCGGTCCAGCACGGCATGTCAGGTGATCACTGCACGGATCCGGTTGACGAGGGCATCGCGGAGCTTTTCTTCTTCACCCCTTTTCCAAGAAATCATGCTGTACTGGCGCATGTCAAAATGGGCTTGGCCAATGAGGTCTTCCCGACAGGTCCAGATCACCGGCTTGTCGAGGCCGTGGGCAAAACCGGCTTCGTAGCAGACACTGCCGCGAGCGATTGCAGCGTCTTGTCCCTCGGAGTCCTTCCCCAATCCACAGGTCAGGTCGCAGAACACAAACCGGCCCCGGTGGATTTCGGCAACGATCTTGTCGATATGCTCCTCGTCGTCGATCCGCATCGGCTCATACCCGGCCTCTGTGATTGCCGGCTTGATACCCTTCTCGCAGACATCGGTGACTTCGGAGCCAAACCACATGGCGACAAAGGCGGTCCTGGAGGCGAGCGATCCGCCACCGGTCTCAAGCCGGTTGAGGCCCTGAAGGGCAAGAACGCTCTTCATGTGCCCAAGATGCATCGGATTGGCGCTTCCGATCAATCCAGCCCCAGTCATCTCATTTAACAGCCAGCCGAAATCCTCTCGGGAAGTTCCACATTCAGTGGCCGCGTGGAACAAAAGCCGCTTTTGAATCTCCGGGACATCGATTTCCCTGAGATTTGATTCCTTCGATACGAATTTGCCTATCTCTGCTGGCGGCCGACCGATGGCCTGCAGCGCTCGGTCAATACGCTCCTCGATCGCCATCTGGGGCCGTTGGGCAAGGTTCTCAATGATGCCGACAGTAAGAATGGGGATTGGAGCAGTCTGATTGTCATCCAGATATGTCAAGGCCGCGTTCTGGCTCCAGATTCAGGATGAGATGTGCTTTCGGGTTTGTTCAGGCAGATCCAGCGGTCCCCCGCTGGGCACCATTGCACACGGAATGCGAAACATTCCGCCTGCCAAAGGCGACCAACAGTGTGTGAGGAAGTCCGATGTTGGTCCTGATAACATCGCCGTTGCATCAGGCCAAATGGGGCAATGGCCAGGAGTGCCGTCCTGTTGCAGCCGTCTGGTCAGTTCCTCAAATTGTGTCCGGGTTGCCTGGCCCGCTGGTCTCACCACACATCTTTCCCCTGCGTCTCCCCGGCAAGCCTCTTGGCCACCCGCAGCATGTCCTGATACTCGGGACTGCCCTTGGCCGGGTCCCAGCGTTCGCCCCGCCGATGCCATGGAAACCCTTCGGCCCGCAAGGCCCGACGGAGGGTCTTGCCATCCAGATCATGCTGTCGTGCCACTTCTGCTGCCACTGCGGCATTGGATCTCCATCTCCCTCACAGATACCGCAGCACCTCTTCCGCGCTCTCGTTGCGCGTGTAGCGTCCGATCATGCGGGTGGTCGTCCAGCGCAGACCAGTCCCCTGTCCCTTTCAACAGGACACGGTCAACTCCCGGATCCTGATCCTCCGCACCGGATTCCATGCGAACCGGCACACGGCATGATTCCCCCGATACGGTCAGCCGGCTGCGCACACGGCCGGCAGACGGCACCCGGACCGCCCTGGCCCGGGCATTGTGTGAGCATGAGGACTGGCGCAACGCGCAGGGCGCCCCCTGCCTGGCATCAGCACGGGCCGCCCTGCCGTGCCTGGCAGCAGCCCTCTCCCCGCCCCTGCCGCAACCGCGCCCTGCGGGCAATGTCAGTGCGCCGTCACGGGGGTCGTGCCGGACGTCCCCGACCGGTAGTGGGTCAGTTTGAAAATTAGAGGAAGAATGCTGCAGGTTCTTCTTCATTGCCCAACGGCCACTTTCTTGCCCCATCGCGCATTCGCAGCGTCTCGGGCAATCTGGCGGCGCTCACGCGATGACAATATCCGCGCCCGGGCCGCACCGCCGCTCATTCCCGCCTTGCGCTTGGCTTTGTTGACGGGTCTCATGTCATCCTCAACTTGTCCAGTCGCAATATCGACCACCAACTTGCCCAGTTGATTGTAATCGCGTTCTTCCAGGAATCTACGCAAGGTGGCCAGGGCTGCCTGCTGATAGTGTTTCAGG
>JAPOSK010000580.1 GCA_026709725.1 Paracoccaceae bacterium
ACTTCATCAACACTCCATTCAGCGCAGATGACCCCATCAACATCATGCGATGTATCGAAGCCGATCCTGACATTCCGGCGGCGGGCAATTCCCAGCATACCGCTCTGGATTTCGTTTACGGTCTCATGGCGGGTGACGTCACTCGGAGAGCGCACATCGATGGAAAAAACCGTTCGACCCGGAATGACGTTTGTCGTCCCCGGTTCAGCGGCAATCTGGCCGACGGTCGCGACCACACTCGGACCGCTCCTCGCCGTGCGCTCGATCATCAGGATGCATTCACTTGCCGCCACCAGTGCATCCTGGCGTGTATCCATGGGAACGGTCCCGGCATGACCGGCCATCCCCTCAATGGTGATCGTCATACGGGTCCCGCCCGAAATCGCCCGCACGGCACAAACGGGCATTTTCTTGATCTCAAGGTAGGGTCCCTGTTCGATATGCAACTCGAGAAAACAGCGGACATCCCCGGGGCTGCGGGCAGCATCGCCGAGACGTGTTGTGTCCAGCCCGAATGTCCCCATGGCTTCAGCCAGCGAAATCCCCTCCCTGTCTTTCCGCGACAGCAGCCGGCTGTCAAATGTGCCTTCGATCCCACGGCTGCCCAGAAAGGCTGACTGGTAGCGGACGCCCTCCTCATCGGTAAAGCTCACAACCTCGATCGCGTCATCAAAGCGGATTCCCCGTGCCTGCAGAGAGTGAACACAATCAATGGCCGAGACAATCCCCAGCGCCCCGTCATAGCGACCCGCATCAACAACCGTATCCTGGTGGGAGCCGAGCATGATCGCCCTGGCGCCCGTGCCACGACCCTCGTAGCGGCCAATGACATTGCCCACAGCATCCGTCCGGACACGCATACCCGCTGCGGTCATCCACTGGGCGACCAGACCGTTGACCTGTTGGTGAACCGGGGTGAACGAACGGCGGGTCAATTGCCCCTTGACCTCGGTGAACCGGGCCATCTGCTCGACCCGTTCCATGATATCAGCACTGATCGTTTCCAGACCTGTCACGGTTCCTCGTTGGTTCTGTTATCTGCTGGCACCCCTGAACCCGCCCATCTGGATCAATCCCGGCGAGGCGGGCCTGCAGCGGTACCCGGATGGTACAGCAAGCGCGCTGGAAAGAGAAGACCCGGGAAGAGAGCGCACCGTGCGGCCATGACAGATCATGCGCCCGGTTCAGGCGTTGACATCAATGATGACCCGACCCTTGACCTGCCCCTTCAGAATTTGCGGACCAAGTTCCGGAAGATCATCGAGTGTCCTGACCGATAATACCGATTCCAGGGCATCATCAGGGATGATCGTCGCCATCCGCTGCCACGCATGTTCCCGGTCAGGGATTGGTGTGCTGACACTGTCGATCCCAAGAAGACTGACCCTGCGCAGCAGGAACGGAATGACGGATGTCGGCAGGTTCGCACCGCCGGCAAGGCCAATTGCGGCAACGGAGGACCCGTATCTCATTTGCCCGAGGACACGCGCCAGCATTGATCCCCCGACGGCATCAATACACCCTGCCCAGGTCTCCGATTCCAGTGGTCGCTTGACAGTCTCGGCGATATCGGCGCGATCAATGATGCTGGTTGCTCCGAGCGATCGCAGGTAGGGACCCGCCGCCGGTCGACCTGTCACAGCTGCGACCTCATAACCGAGACGGGCAAGCAGGACTGTCGCAATGGAGCCCACACCGCCCGCGGCCCCCGTCACCAGCACCGGCCCATTCCCGGGCGTTAATCCATGGCGTTCGAGGGCATCGACTCCCAGCATTGCCGTCAATCCGGCAGTGCCCAGAATCATGGTCTTACGCGCATCGAGTCCGTTGGGTATTTTCACCAGCCAGCCTGCCTTCAATCTGGCCCGCTGGGCAAAACCGCCCCACCGGATTTCACCAACCCGCCAACCGGTGGACAGGACCATCTCGCCTGGTGCAAACCGACTGTCTGCCGAATCAGCAACCGTGCCCGCCAGGTCAATGCCGGGAACATGCGGATAGGTTTTCACAAGACCCCCACCCGAACCAATGCACAGCCCATCCTTGTAGTTGAGTGATGAGTAGGCAATGTCAATTGTGACATCACCCTCCGGCAGCATGCTGTCCTCGACGGCTTCGACAGCGGCGG
>JAPOSK010000606.1 GCA_026709725.1 Paracoccaceae bacterium
TCTCGACGACGCAATTTGGATTGTGTCGAATAAATCGGGCCATTGGGGTGCTAAGGAAACGACCAGCAACAATTGGCGGCGCTCCAATCCTGAGTTCGCCCACAGCTCCTTGAGAGGACTGATCCGCCAAGACGCTGGCTTGTTCTTCGGCGTGACGGATGGCTTGTCCATTGCGGGAAAGTCTTAGACCTAATGCATTTGGCACTGATTTACGTCCGTCTCGATTGAAGAGGCTCGTATCCAGTCTGGCCTCCAATGCTTTCATGTTTCTGCTGAGAGCAGGCTGTGTCAGGCCCAGTCGGTCAGCAGCCGTTTGAAACGATCCAGCCTCCACGATGACCGAGAGTTGTGCGAGATGCTTCGGGTCAAGTTTCATAGCATTTCTTTATGCAATAAGTCGAATGTTTGATTATATTAAATATAACCCCACTGCTAGTGTTCTCGACAAAACCAAGGGAGGATCCCGTGTACGACTTCAGAAAAATCGCTGCTGCCGCGGCAATAACGGCGACTCTCGCCTTAGCGCCAGTTGTTGCGACGGCACAAATATTCAAAGGCGAAACGGCAGGGGCAGGCGATCCGGTTCATACCATGTTCGTGACCTTCGCCAATCAGGCGCGCAAGGCCGACGTTGAGATTCAAGTCAACGCTGGCCAGACCCTTACGAAATCCATGCTGAAAGGCGGGTGGCAGGAGATCGACTTCTTCTCGACCGTACCATCGTTGGTCAACCTGATGAAGAACCAGGCCCGTATGTATGAGAGTGTTGGCGACGCGCCCGAGGCCGCTAGTCAGCTTCGTTCGATCCTTGGGTTCAAGGCAGGTGCATATCATCCTGTGACGCTCGCCGGTTCTGGCATCGAGACCTGGGAGGATCTGAAGGGCAAGACCATATTCACCGGCCCTCCCGCCGGATCGGCCTCAGCCACTTCAGAAGCGCTTATCAAGATAATTACCGGCTATGAAGCGGGTAAAGACTATGAAGCCGTCCGCCTAAGCTGGGGTGAAGGCTACGCGGCCCTCGCCGACAAGAAGATCGATATGATGGTCCGCCCGGCCGAGATTGGATCGTCCAAGATCGAGCAGTTCGGCCTGTCCGGCGAGTTCCGCATTCTATCGATCCCTGAAGAGGTCATCGGATCGGAGGATATGCAGGCGCTCTTTGGCCGTCCGGGCCGGGGCATGCTCCAGTTTGACGGTGGCGTCTACAAGGGTCAGTTGACCGGAGGTGAGATCACCGCGCTCGGCTTCACTCAGTTCATTGGCACCCATGCTGGCGTCGATGAAGATGTCGTCTACGATGCGACCAAGGCGTTCTGGGAGAACCTCGACGAGGCTCACGCAACCGCGTTCTTCCTGAGGGAGGTGACGCCAGAAACCGCTTTCACGTCGGTGAACGTGCCCCTGCACACCGGTGCGGCAAGGTACTACGACGAGGCCGGTATCGCGATCCCGGACGCGCTTCGCCCGTAGTTTGGCCAGCGAGGATCGTGTCTGCGGTCCTCTTTTCCCTTCGATCAGGGCTGATGTGATGACCGCTGGGACAAATCCGTCCAGTGGAAGAGGCAGGCTGTATCTGCTATTCTCGGTGCCTGCTTGCTTCTTGCTGGGTGCCATCGCTCTTTACAGTTCAGGCATTGGACTCGTGGAGCCGAAGTTCCACCGGGCGGCGGGTTTTGCCTTGGCACTTGTCGTTGGCATCACGGCGTCCCGCGAGCGGCGCGAGGCCAAAGAGCCGGTTAGAGGAACGAAGGCCACGATCCAATTGGTCATTGACGTCGCGATACTCGCCATCGGGCTTTGGTCGATTTGGTCATTCTTCTTTGTTCAGACCCAAATGGAGACGGCACTGTATGACGTGACCCAGGCCGATGCCTGGCCCGCGTTGGCCGGTCTTATCGTCTTTCTGGATCTCTGCCGAAGGCTCTGGGGCTGGGGACTGTTCAGCGTAGGAGCCTTCGGCGTTTTGTACCTGCTTTACGGTCAGGATCTGCCTGGCATCATGGCCCACACCGGCTTCTCACTGAAAGAAGTGGCGGAAGCGCTTTGGTATAACACCAATAAGGGTGTGTTCGGATCGATCACGAATATCGTCCTCTCGACAGTCTTTATCTTCATC
>JAPOSK010000106.1 GCA_026709725.1 Paracoccaceae bacterium
GGAATTCTTGGGGTATAGAGACGGCTGTCGAATCCAGGGTCTATGAACTTCTGCCTGGTGCCCCTCTGCGGGATTGAGTGCACAAAGATTCGATGGTTTCAAGACTCCGAGGCCACCTCACCGTTTCCCCTCCTGGTAAGCCTCAGACAAGAAAAGCGGCAATCGTTCCGACCGTGCTGACCACCAGTCAGGCATGACGAGGCGAGGGTTTGACGGGAATCTTTCCCCGCGGTCGTGCGAGTCGGAGAGTCGGTTGCGCAAAGTCCCGATGCCATTCACGATAGTCATTGCTCCGCCCAGGATGGACTTGATTGACTCTTCCGTGTGTTGGGCGGGCGCAAGGGTGAGAACATCTGCCACGCGGGCAGGCAGTTTCGGCGGATCGGCCTTGTCAGGTTGGGTCTCGTCGCACTCGTCAAGGATGCGCTTGGTGACGGTTTCAAGCAAGGCCTGCGCAAGCGTGACGGCTCCCTCAGGGTCGTTATCACGGTGAGCGAGCGCCCTACCCCAGACCGCATGACCCTGCTGGTATTGCAGCAGATTCGGGCCCCCTGACTTCCCAATTGATCAGAAAATCTGTACCGGCCCTTTGGTTGGAAATTCTTGAATGGGGGAGCGTAATGGCAGAGATTGGTCATTTCATTGGCGGGAAGCTGTTGTCCGGTCAGTCAGGACGCTTCGGGGATGTTTATAATCCGGCCACGGGCGAGGTGCAGGCACGGGTGGCGCTTGCATCATCCGAAGAGGTCTCGGTTGCTGTCGAAGCAGCTGCAGAGGCACAGACCGGCTGGGCTGCGACATCTCCACAGAAGCGCGCCAGGGTTCTCATGCGGTTTGTTGACCTGTTGCACCGTGACATGGATGCGCTTGCGGAGGCCCTCTCACGCGAACATGGCAAGACGCTGCCGGATGCAAGGGGTGACATTCAGCGCGGTCTGGAAGTTGTGGAATTCTGTATTGGGGCGCCCCATCTCCTCAAGGGAGAATTCACCGACAGTGCGGGTCAGGGCATCGACATGTATTCGATGCGACAGCCTCTTGGTGTGGTTGCCGGAATCACCCCGTTCAACTTTCCGGCGATGATTCCCATGTGGAAATTTGCCCCGGCACTGGCCTGCGGCAATGCCTTCGTTCTCAAACCCTCCGAACGCGATCCGAGCGTGCCGATGATGCTCGCTGCATTGCTGGTGGAGGCCGGATTGCCAGCCAATGTCCTGCAGGTCGTCAATGGTGATAAGGAGGCTGTTGATGCCCTGCTGCATCATCCGCTCATTGCGGGAATCGGTTTTGTTGGCTCAACACCCATCGCCGAGTACATCTACCGGACCGGCTGTACCAATGGCAAGCGGGTCCAGTGCTTTGGCGGAGCCAAAAATCACATGATTGTCATGCCGGATGCGGATCTTGACCAGGCTGCCGATGCTCTGGTGGGAGCCGGATATGGTGCTGCCGGTGAGCGTTGCATGGCGATCTCGGTGGCTGTACCGGTGGGCAGGGGAACGGCTGATGCGCTGGTTGAGCGCCTGGTGCCCAGAATTGAGACCCTTAAAATCGGACCCTACACAGCAGGAGATGATGTTGACTTCGGCCCCCTTGTGACAAAGGAAGCCCAAAAGCGGGTTCAGGGACTGGTTGATTCAGGAGTTGCAGCCGGTGCAACTCTGGCAGTGGATGGTCGCAACTTCACCTTGCAGGGCTACGAAGACGGATTCTTCGTCGGCGCGCATCTTTTTGACCATGTGACAACGGATATGGATATCTATCGGGAGGAAATCTTCGGACCCGTTCTCTCGGTTGTCCGCGCGACCGACTATGAAGCAGCACTCGGCATCGCCCGCGATAATCCCTACGGCAATGGTGTGGCCATCTTTACCCGTGATGGCGATTCGGCCCGCGACTTCGCATCCCGGATCAATGTCGGGATGGTGGGCATCAATGTCCCGATTCCCGTGCCATTGGCCTATTACACCTTTGGCGGCTGGAAAAAGTCAGGATTTGGTGACCTGAACCAGCACGGGCCGGACGCATTCCGCTTCTACACCCGCACCAAAACGGTCACAAGCCGTTGGCCGAGCGGGATCAAGGAAGGAGCCACACTGAACTTTCCGACCATCGATT
>JAPOSK010000413.1 GCA_026709725.1 Paracoccaceae bacterium
GATTAGAACGGGGGATGTGAAGGGGGAAAAAAGTGGTTGTTTCTGGGCATTCGGTATGGGATTCGGGGGCACATCACTCATGGCGCAGGTGGCAATGGATCTATTTGAAGATGAAAGCGACGGGGCCGGTGACAGGGTCACGATCACCGCCAACAGTGTCAGTTACAGGACCGAGGACAACCGACCGGTCTTCACGGGCAATGTCATGGTGACCACAACAGATATCATACTCAAGTCGGACGAGGCCATCATCCAGTTTGTTGACAACACAAATGATCTTGAAACACTGGAAATGACCGGCAATGTCTCGGCAGAGAATGATGGTGAGGGGACGCTTGTTTCCGCCCAATGGGCCCATTACAATCAAATTGACGGTACGTTGCGAATGGAAGGGGAGATCGAATACATCGGTCCCCGTTTGCGGGCAAAAGGCGATGTCTACACCTACGATACGGGCACGGGTGACAGCACTTTTCAAAGTGTGACCGGGTCAGTGGAAGGCGGCTGACACAACTGATCATGCAGCATACTCACGATGGACTGTTTGCGGACAATATCTCCATAACCATCCGCCGAAAGAAGGTTGTCAGGAATGTTTCGCTCGAAGTCCATCCCGGTGAGGTCGTCGGAATACTGGGTCCCAACGGTGCCGGCAAGACGACATGCTTCCATCTCATATCCGGCCTCCGCCTGAGCGAAACAGGGACCATCTTCCTGAACGGGCATGATGTCACCCGATTGCCGCTCTACCGGCGGTCACATCTCGGTCTTGGCTTTCTGCCACAGGAACGTTCTGTCTTCCGGGGCATGTCAGTTGAGGACAACATCAGATCAATCATTGAAATCCATGTCACCAATCGAATGGCACGGGCCACACAACTCGAGAACATCCTCAGTGAGTTCGGTTTGCTGGAGGTCCGCAAGGCCCAGGCGGACACGCTCTCCGGTGGCCAGTCCCGTCGGGTGGAGATTGCCCGCTGTATTGCCTGCAACCCCAAGATTGTCCTGCTTGATGAGCCCTTTGCCGGCCTTGATCCGATCATCATGAGCAATTTTCAGAAAATTGTCCGCTATCTCAAGGATCGTGGCCTTGGTGTCCTGATCACAGACCACAATATCCTGGAAACCATGAAACTGGTTGATCGCACCTACATTCTTATCAATGGGGAAATCGTCATCGCCGGAACCCCGGAAGAGGTCAAGCAGGACGATTTTGTGCGGGAATCCTATCTCGGCGAAACCTATGTGTGACCCTGCGGAACCGGCGAAATCCACCGTTCGGAACCGAACTCCTGCACCGGGAGAAATCTGTTCCGTCTACACCTTGCGGCACTTGTCACCGACCGGTATTGCGTTGGCAGCGGCTCGCCTGAATCATTTCATTTTCTGTCATAACGGCCACTTTTCCTGCTATGAACATTGATGAGTTTCTTGTGCCGGATGCAATCAGGTGTGTGTGCACACAATCCCCGCTGACCAAGGCTGCGGTCCTTGAGATCATTGCTGATGTTGCGGAAGAGGTCTACGCAATCGACAGAAGGATGGCCGCCAGGGTGCTGAATGAGCGCGAGGATGCATCCTCAACGGGGATGGGTGAAGGGATTGCACTGCCGCATGCACGATCACCAGAGTTTGACCGGATCGTTGGCATTTTCATCAAACTTGATACACCAACCGCCTATGCATCACCCGACAATCTCCCGGTCGATCTCCTGTTTTGCATCTTTGCACCCGACACCAACAGTGTCGTCTATCTGCAATCGCTTGGTAATGTCGCCCGAACCCTGCGCTCCGAAACGATCCGGCGGGACCTGCGCCAGGCGAGCGACCCCGCGGTCATCCATGCAATTCTGACCAGGGAAGCCGAATAAACGGTATTGGCGAAAAGAACGGATTCAGGCCCGGGACTCACTGGCCTGCAAACGCTGTATGAGAGATGCATAGATGTCTGCATCAGCTGCGATGGGCCCTGTTTCAGACTGACACACGGCCGCCCCCCGATCAATCTCCGGTTTGGCGGTTCCGGATGGAAATCGCCGGGCCAGTCGCCGGCGGGCCCTGCTGCTGTCCATGATCTGACAGAGCCGGGTCCGCAAATGGACATCCTCAGCGGTCGATGTCAAGGCCCATAATTCGACCAGGCCAAGCGCAAGGATCAGTTTCTGTACTGCCAGACCCGTTTTGGTCGCAAACAAACCGACCAGCGGCGCACCGGACGGACCCGGACCTGTCAACCCACTGGCCAGAAGCTGCCTCTCATATTCCGAAAGGGAATGAATCCGGGCCAGCCGTTTCAGTGCGTTCGGGGATGGAGTCCTGAAGACAAAGACCGATGTGGCGGACTCAAGCAACCCACCGGAAAAATCATCAAGAGACTGTGATGCCAGTGACAATCTGAGATTGCGTTTTCGTCCCTCTCGCATATCCTGCAGGACCTGTCGCCTGGCACCATCAATGGCACCGAGGCGATGAAACTCGTCCATGCAGAGCTGATGGGGTTCGATTTCCATGGCTTTCAGCGCATCCCGGTGCATGGCATGATACTGCGACGGCAGGACATCGGTGCTGGCCAGTGATACAAGATCGTCACTGTCGATATCGCGATCACGCATGATGGCATGACGGGCAAGCATCGCCATCAATGCAGTTTGTCGCATGGCACGGGCATCCCGGGAGCCGGAGGAAACCTGTTCGAGGTCAAGCACCATCACCCGGGCACCGGCCAGACCGAAACGGGTCGGCATCGCAAGAATCGGCAGATCACGGACAACCTCCGATACAGCGCGACGAAACCGGCGGGCCGGATTGTCCTCATGGTCATCATTGCCGTAGGTGATGCGAATCTGGTGGGTCATCGAAGCCGTCAGCAAATCGGGCAGTACCGGCACGGCACGGGTCTGGGCCAGTCTGGACTGCTGCTGATGGCCGGCGGCAAAGAGCCAATCTGTCACCTGCCACCAGGTGACATCATCGGTGCGACCAAATCCGGATTGTGTCAGTGCATGATCAACAGAGGCAATCTCACCGCGGCTGTAGCGTTTCGGATCCCGGCAGTCATTCGTTTCCCTGTAGGCAATGTCTACAATCCCGCCAATCATGCCGCTGAGCACTGCCGGAGTCTCACCTCCGCCCCGATCAAGCAGGATGGAGAGGAAGTTGATCAGGAAGTCGCGACCGGCTGCTGTCGGGCGGCGACATCCCGGTGGTGTATCGAAAACATTGATTGCAAATGCAGGTTCGTGTTTGAGCCTGACATAGATTGCCTCATGGTGCCGCGCCGGGGGCAGGCCTTCCCTGACCAGATCGATGAGTGATTTCGAGGAGCCGCCAATATCAATGACCGAGACTTTTGGCAGCATCCGGGATGGCGTCCTGTTCCGGGAATCAAGGATTGATGCAAGATTGAAATGGTTCAATGCAACGGATTTACCCGTTCCGGAACTGCCAACCAGAATTTCCACCCAGCTGGCCTGAACAGAGGATCCCCGCTGGTACGGCCACGCGATTCCGTCAGTGGTACGGAAGATGATTTCGCCTTCGGTCCAGGGGCTGCATTGTCGCGCAATCGGTGCAATCCGCAAAGCCTGGGTCAACGGTGCAGCTGCCGGCGGTGCTGTCGCGCCGGGTGACAGCCCGGCTACTGATGCGAGCGTTGTCGACACCGGATCACCGGTCAGGCTATCGGCGCGGCAATTCCCCCATTGCTCGACAGTCTTGCGAAAGGCCCATACATTCTCAAGATGCTGTTCGGCATCCTTCATGGGCGACCAGACAGCAAAACACATCTGCAGTTGAACGGCACTGTCGGACAAACCATCAATCCTGCGCAACTCATCGTAGGTCGCACACATCCGGTAGTGCTGTTCACGATTGACGAAGCCAAAGAGACGCACAAACTGTTCACGCCATCGGTGCTTTCGCAGAGCATTGGCGTGAAACTTGAATGCACAGCGCCAGGAGACCCCCGGCAAAATATCGGCAAGCGTTGCAGCGAGGTCATTGAACGGCAGCAGTCGTTCGGGAGCCAGAGTGATATCAAAACCGGTGATCACACTGGCTGGCGTCGCCAGTGCCCCGCTATCCAGAATCCGGATTCTTTCCGTTGCGAAAATTGAATCAACGGTCAATCCGGTCCCGGACCGATTTGCACAGGGCATCAATGGGTAAAGCCCGCTTGCGATCTCGCGGACCGAGTTGTCAATACCCAACAGCGTGCAGGAATAACCGTTGTGGCTGAGATCCCGGCACAGGCTTGTCATTGCGCTCTTGTGCCTGACGAGGGACAGGGGGTCACTCCACCCGGTCTCACCGGTCGCTCGGGTCCGGTTCCGACCGCCTTTCGGGACTGGCGATGTGTAGACGGTCAGGAGTGTCGACTCAGCCGACATGTCATTGTCCTGCACAGCCCTGCGGTCTGCGATAATGTCCGAGCAGTCAAGATCGAAAACCCGGGCCTGTTCGACCGCCCTGTCTCTTCGCAATGCAGTCTGGTTGGCCAGACGGTTGCGGCAGCGGACATAGGCAAGTTCCAGGCTGTGCATGCCATCGGAAAGGAGTGGTGACAGCAGAACATGGAACCGCGCTGCCCGGGCCCGGAGATCATCAGGACCAGGCGCACGGTTGATTCCCTTGATTGCCAGGGTGGAACTGATTGTCCCATCCTTGGCGACAAACGTATGATCGTCAACGATGGCCCAGAGGGGCAGCCGATCCTCCAGCACATCAACTGTCAGGCTGTCAACCCGACGCAGCAGGGGCCGCAGTGCCGATGCCAATCGCCCGATCACGATCAGATACGACCGCTCACGGCGTCGGACGCAACGCAGGTTGTCGACAGAGGAGATTCCCGGTCAACATGCACTGGCAGATGCCGGAATCCCTCTTTCTGACACTCAGCCCCGAGCCATGGCAGTCCGGGGAGTGACGTTTCTTCCCACCGGACTCATCCGGCGCCGGGGATGCGGGCATATGGCCTCCGGAACTGTCCGCAGGCCCACCCCGCGGCGGACTGCCATTGAGGGTGGACATGAGATTGAGCCGGTGCTGAGCCATGAGCCAGGCTGTGTCCAGGCCGGGCAACAGGGCACCGGTCGGTCGCATGGTATCCGTTCGGGATCTCTGCAGGATGATTGCAAGAATATTATACGCAACGAGATTGGCGGCGAGACATTCTCTGGCCCGTGTCTGACCACCGGAACACGCGACAAGACTCTTCAGGCATTCCCTGAGCGGCGTCCGCGCCTGTGATGACAGAAATGGCGGGCCCAGAAGCACAGATTCGACATGGAAACGGCCATACCGAGTCAGTGTTTCAACTTCTCCCAGTGTGAAACAGGTTCGTCCAAAAACCCCTGAATGACCGCTGGAAGGATTCATGCCAATCGGGTTCATCCGCCCCTGATCGGGCTGAAACCTGCCCTGGAGCAGGGTCGGGGCCGCCTGCTCCTTCAGCCCATCCAGATCACCGGGCCTGTCAATGAGTCTGACGGCACGGCCGTGCAGCATGTTCCACCCGCCGGGACCCGGAACTGCTGTGCCGGCGAGCTCCAAAGCGTAGTCGAGGGAAGCAAGGAAGGGAACGGACCACCTGTTCCCGATCAGGAACGGGATGTCAGGTGCAGCATTCAGGGACAGTTCATCAACAGCTTTGGCAAGGATTTCATCCAGAACGGGGAATTGCGGTCCCAGGCTCCGGAGAATCCTGGCCAGCCAATCGGCCAGTGTCGAACTCTGGGCAAGAATGCGCAGAATGCGGGTCTTCTCGACCTCAAGGAACACTGCCGACACCATGACAGCCAGTTGCAGCACACAGGTCAGGAATGATGACAGTGATTGCAGCTTACGGCTGTCGGGCCCGACTGCGGCATCAGACCCATCCTGAAGTGTGGACGGAGGCAGGAGATGTGCCAGACGGTCGCCAATCCAGCCATCCGGGAAAATCATCACACGGTGGCTGATGGGACCAACGGGCAGGCTGCCCGTCGGGGTCATGTTCGAAAACCAGTAGCGGATTTGCATGTCATGAACATCGGCGAGGGAGTCAAGTGTCCCCTCACTTCGGGCTGTGGCATAGCGAAGCAACCCATCGGTCGTAAGCCACAACACGCCGAACCGCGTCCATATTCGAGACATCGCAGGCATTCAGCCCTGATGCGGGATGGCACCATGGAGGCCTGCCGCACTTGCACAGGCCAGACGCAGTCGGGAGAGATCATGACCTGATCGGGACATATCCTCCCCGAATTGCCGACTCCGATCATGAAACCGGTCCCCGTCCCAGACCGACAATGCGGCAGCCTCTCTCGTTCCGCCATAATCTGCCGCGCTCGGCCAGAACCTGATGTGCGTGTCCAGCTGGCTGGCAACAGCCTGACTGTGATCGGTCCCGTGCTGCTGATTTGTGTAAAGGAGGGATTCAAACATCGCCTCCGGATGTGTTGAGCCAAGAAGGGACCGGAGTTGCTGTTCACGGTGCCTGATTGCCTGCAGGAGATGCATGATCGCCCGGTGCGCTTCAGCGAATCCCTCAGGCATTAATGTTGTGATCAGAACCGACCAGGCCAGGGCGTGAATCGATCTCTGGTCTGTACCGGATGACCAGAATGGGCGCAGTCTGCCACGACTGGCGGCCCAGAGCGGATGCCGGAGATTGTGACAAAACTGGCAGAGGCAGATGAGGTTCCCAACGGTATGATCATCATGTGATGCGACATGCTCCACCTCCATGTAATCGGGCAGATGAACACCACAGTTCCGGCAGTGCCAATCATCACGCGCAAGACACTCGGCATAACCCTGCTGTCCTTCCGCAGCCAGAATGGCGTGCGCCCGGGCCCCGATATTGAGGCGGTCAATTGGCGTGGTCAGCAGTGAACCGAAGACACGCATGGGCTCAGTTCAGGGAGCGCAGCGAGCCGTCGACAGACACATTGACAGAACCCGTTCCAAAGAGAGAACCGATCCCCACCCCAAGCGTTGTCGGAATTGCAACCAGTGCAGCGCCGACAAACACCAGAACAAATGCCGCAGAGAGCCGTGCAGACGGGTCATTCGGATTCTGGGAATGCTGCCTGAACTTGAGCAGTCCGGCAACTGCGAGAATGAGTCCGAGCAGAAAGGCGACGGCACCGATCAGATCGGCAAGATCGCCGGCTTGCTTTTGCAGTTCGGCAGCCATGTCACCAATATTGCTCACCTGAGCACCGGTCGCAGTGGCAAGGCCGGACAAGAGGACAACAGAATGCCAGGGTTTCAATGATGTCATGATGTCTCCTTCCCGAATCATCCGGCGATTTTCCAAGTTCATCCCCCCTCATTCATGGAGAACTGTGCGAAACTCGCACCCGCGAAAATGCATATGGGCAATGTTCATGTGGACAATGTCATCGATCACCACAGCCGGGCAGTGATCCGGGCATTGCAGTGTGACCGGGAACAGATCGCACACGATCTGTCCAGATCAGGGCAAAGGCCGTGACATTCCGCGCAGGCATTCCCCGCGACTCCCTCTTCCCTGGCATGACGAATGAACCACAGTCTGTCGTTCCTTTGATTTTTTTACAGGGAACAGGCATGATGGAGACAGGACCAAAGGGCCGCAGTCAGCCCAGATGTGATTTATGGACGCAGGATGAGGTCAAGCTCATGGGTGAGCTGTGGGAGCGTGATGTCCCCATCCAGGCGATTGCAGATTTGCTTGGACGCACACGACGATCCGTTGCGATCAAGGCGTTCAGGGTCGGGCTGAAGTCAAGACGTCGCAATGGCAAGTCAATTCAGATGTCGGAGGATCCGACGGCCCGAATGCGGAACTGCCTGAGCTGCAACCACCTGTTCTACTCCGAGGGGAGAGGCAATCGAATTTGCCAGTCTTGCAAAAACAAGGATGATTGGGCAACGGGCAATGATTATGCTTTCGACGGGGAATTCCGTGATCGCTAGGCTGAACACTGGGTGGTGAACGATTTTGACGCATAAGGGCAAGACAGAGATTGATGAAATCCTGATCCGTGTTCCGCTCCAGGATGTTATCGCCAGGGAAACGGGGACCCGGTTCAGGCGCAGGGGCGACCGCTATGTTGGTCGCTGTCCCTTCCATGCCGACAAAACCCCATCCTTCACGGTCTTTACCGACAATGTGCCGCGCTACAAATGTTTCGGAGCGCAGTGCGGTGTTCATGGCACCCTCCTGACATTCCTGCAGGAATGGAAGCATCTGAGCTACAGTGAGGCCATCGAGATGGCCGCTGAACTCGCCGCCATGCCGCTTCCGGCATTTGACGATGCCTCATCACCTTCCGCACCGGCGGTGCAGCCACGCAAGCCCTGGTCAGAGCCACCCATAGCACCGGATGTCAGGATCCCGAAGCCCTATGAGCCGATGCTGCTGCACAATCCCCATACGAAAGTCACGTACTGGAGCGAGCCATCATATGTCCATGTCTATCGCAACCGGTGCCGGCAACCCCTGTTGCTCGTTGTGCGTTTTGATCAGTCGGATGGTCGAAAATATTTTCAACAGGTCATCTGGCGTCCCGGAGCGATCACTGGTTATCCGGCAATCGCAGGATGCTGGCAACAGCTGGCGTTTGACCCCGATTGTGCCAGACCACTGTATGGCGGCGAAGACATTCCATGCTGGCAGGATCGCAACGGGACCCGGCTGCTCATGGTCGAGGGTGAGAAGACCCGCGATGCGGCAGCGACTGTGCTGGATATCCCGACAAACGGAATCCTGACGCTCAGCAATGTGGGCAGCACCGGAGGAATCGGCAAGACGGATCTGAAGCCGGTCCTTGATACATTTTTCCAAACATCCAACACCGAAAAAATCCTGCATGTCACCATCTGGCCGGATGCTGACCTGCCAGCCCGGAGTGACGGGAATCCGGCTGATGACACGATGCCAAAATTTGTCAGGGCCTGGGTTGCAGCGTTCCACGATGCCCTTGAGAGCGAAGGCATTGAGCCGGAGAGACTCTGCATCGCCTCCGTCAATCCGCCATCAGACCGCAAGCATGGATGGGATCTGGCTGACGCTGTTGATGAGGGCTGGTCAGCGGGCATGATCAAGCGGTGGATCGCTGACAATTCTCAGACATTGAGACCGGCCTGCCAGTCAGTGTGAGGAACAGTCCTGCAACTGTCACCCTGCCCCATCGCCTGCAGTCGCCTGCGGATTTTGCTGGCCAGCGTGTAGGCATGCGGACTTTTGATGACAATCTCGTCAACACCGTAACACCGCAACTCAAGTGGCGACCGGCTGTCGATCAGGACCGGATGATCCGGTGATCGCGGCAGGATTCGGATGTGAAGAGTCCTGGTGTTGCCAGCGACCGCTATCAGTGGCAGGATCTCTTCTGTAAATCCGACACCTGAGACAATTGTTGTCTGCTGCCGACGGAGATTTGAGCTGACCTTTTTGGCGGCATGTTGGCCAAGATAGTCATTGCCAAGGCGGGGCTTCAGGATGTTTTCACTGTAATCGATATAGGCACAGCGTGGACTCAGTCCACGAAAATCATCATGGACACTATCCTTGACCGTTTCATAATGGTGGGGAGGGAGCGCAGCCGCAAGACCATAATGGCGGTGTGTCATCCGTTTGAGTTCGTCAGACAGGGCAAAGTGGTCGGCTCCGAGATAGGCTGCCAGAAGACGGCCGGCACGGGTCTTGCCAGCCCGTGCAGGACCAGAGATGAGCACAAGAACGGCTGGCAGTCGAGTGCAGGTTCGCCCCGGTTTCTGCATCGCTGTACACTCCCCTCTCCGACCCGACCTGAACTGTCGAACGGTTGCAAGGAGTCACTGATTGTTTCAAATGAGCAGCATGGCAAGCAAAATCAAAACTGCTGTACTCCCCGTTGCAGGCCTTGGAACCCGATTCCTGCCCGCCACGAAGTCGATTCCCAAGGAGATCATGACCCTGGTGGACCGGCCCCTGATTCAGTACTCCATGGATGAGGCACTGGCAGCGGGCATTGAGCAGTTTATCTTTGTCACATCGCGCGGCAAGAATGCACTCGAAGACTATTTTGACCGCTCTCCCATCCTTGAATCCGTGCTCGTCGAGCGGGGCCGGGATGACCTGCTGGAAACAGTCAGGGACATCAGCCAGGATAGCGGGCGAATTGCCTACATCCGTCAGCACTCCCCGCTTGGTCTTGGTCACGCGGTCTGGTGCGCCCGCCATCTTCTCGGCAACGATCCCTTTGCCGTGATCCTGACCGACGACATCATTCAGTCCGATCAGCCGGCACTTGGTCAACTGATTGAGATTCACAACGAAACCGGTCACTCGGTCGTGGCCCTGACCGAGATTGATCCGACACAATCGGAACACTACGGCCTTGTAAAATATTCACACACCGATGGCAGTGTTGTTGCCATTGACGCCCTGGTCGAAAAACCGCCCCCCACCGAAGCTCCATCGAATCTTGCCGTGATCGGCCGATACATTCTGACCCCGGATATCCTGCAATCCCTCAACGGAATTGGGCAGGGCGCGGGACAGGAAATCCAGCTGACCGACGCGATTTCCCTCAGCATCACGAACGGGTATCCCGTCAAGGGACTTCTCATCAATGGCACCCGCTTCGACTGTGGCTCCAAGAGCGGCTATCTGCACGCGACACTTGCCATTGCCGCCTCCCACCCGACTCTCGGGCAGGCGTTCCGTCGCATCATTCGCGACCTGCAGGGCCCACATACGCAACCTACTGGTCAATCCTGAACATATCCCTGCCTTCCTGCCCCCCATGTGCCAATCGCCCGTCGTCGCAAGAGCGACCCGCACAGGAAACAGCCCAGGGCGGAATTCCAGTGACTCGACCCATCCTCCGTCCCCCGTCATCCTCGCCGAGGCTGACAGAGCCCGCCTCAAGGCGATCACCACGGCCCCCACAAACCCCCGGAAGCATGTCTGGCGGGCCCGCATCATCCCCGCCATGTCACCACCACCTCCGCCCCATCATCCGACAGGGTTGGCAACCACTGGACCCCCATCATCCGGGGAGGCCATCATCTGAAGGGAGAAGGCATCTGGCGGTCGCAGTCGGGGACATAGCCGTGTCCACCGAACACCGGATCCTGCACCCCCGGTGGTCATGATTGATGGCGGCATGGTCTGCGTCCCAACCTCATGTCGGTGAAGACCTGGCCACGACACGGGCCGCTTGTGGCAGGTCAGATGTCCATATCTGAATCTTCGGTCCACATGGATCGTCTTCTATCCAATCAACTGGTCACGGACCCACCTGAAGATCTTCACAACCAGAGCACCTGGGATGTTGCAGAGCGCCCCGACAACCAGACAAACCAGCGCCGCCAGCCAGAGAGTTGAGATTGTGCTGATCACCACCAGCCAAATGAGACAGGACATGATGATGCCGGCAATCCCGGCTTGAGCCGGGGGACACCCCAAAGATGCCAGATGGGCTGGAACGGTTCCTTGTACTGTACGCGGACGCCCGCCTTCTGGCAGGAGAGGAAGATTCCTGGCTCTGCATTGTGGGCAACTTTCGTCATGTGCGTGAAGCGGGCTGTTTGCCCGCGCATAAGCACCGGCACCGCATAACAGCGGCTTGTTGACAGGCTCCTGAATATGGGGTCCATGGCATGGTTGAGACGTTGCACCTCTGCCTGATCCCCGGATGTCATGGCCTGCTCGCGGTTTTCGATTGCTTTCCCGAGACGGGTCCATTCACCCTGATGCTCCCCGGTGTGTTTGAGGGCAATGGGTTCACCTTCAATGTAGGCGCTCTCGCTGGCCAGACGCATATCTTGACTGCAATAGACCTTCACTTCCAGATCCTTGACATCACGCCACCCACGATTGGTGAGCCTGATATTGCTCATGTACAGTTTCTGTGCCGGCGTGCCGCCAATGGTCACCTCAACCTTGCCATGAATGCTGTCGGACCCCGAAATGCCAATGGGATCATACCTTACATGATACGTCAGCGGTACACGGCGGTTTCTGATCACCATCAGCAACCAGGTAACAATGCCACCAATAATGGCACTGATGATGGCGCCGAGGAACAAAAATGGCCAATTGGGCATCTCCGCAAGGAAGGTCATGGCCATGTCTTCTCTCGTTGACCTCGCCCGCTCACCGCGGCAAGCTGGCCTGACAAGGCATCATGTGCCTATCTCCCCATCCTGTTCTGTCTACAGACACCGTTACAATTTCCAGGCCTCGGGGGAATCCCACTTCGATGCCCTCATGCTGCGTCACCGCCTCTGCATCGACCAGCACGTCGGCCATGCGGGTCATCTTGTCGACACCAGCACACAGTCCCTCGGCACAGGCGGCCATGCACACCTCGTTGAGGGCGATGCGGATCTCCTCGCGTCCGGCCTTGGCATCGTAGCGCGGCCCAGCACTGAGAGTCAAACAGTGCCCCCGGCACGCCGCGCTCTCGGGAGAGCACCCTTGGTGCAGGGTTTGACCGGACTCAGGCGGGCAGGGCGATCAGGATACCGAGAATGGCGACGGCAAGTGCGATCATGCCGGCCATGGCCAGCAGCATCCGGGTCTACCGCTTGGCTCCATCCTCGCGATGCAGGGCCATGTCGGCCCGCAGCCGTTCAAACGCGGCATTGTTGCGATCCAGGGCACCCTCGTACTTCGCTTTCATGCTTGTCATGCGTTCCTCCATCACGGCCATCTGCTTGGCCAGAGCGTGGATGTCGGGGTCGTAATCCATGCCTGGATGATACAGCAGGGGCTGGTGACAGTCAACGGAAGCAATGGCATTAGGGAACGATTCTCCCATGGCTGACTTTTCATGACATCTCCCGACGCACCCCGGCTCCCGGCCTGATTCGGCCGTCAACCCTCCACCAATCCTCCCTTGGGGCCGCCCGTGCCAGACGGAGCCGGCTGGCACGGGCCCGGGAAGTGGCGCGGATCGGTATTGCTGAGAGACATTCGGGACAGGGGCCCGATGTTTCGCCGGATCACTGACTGGGCCCGGTGTGATGCGGGCCCGGGGCGATTCTGGCAGACCATGCATGATCAGGGACTTGCAGCTCTCCGGGTCAGCCATACGGGGATCACGCCAATGGCATTAACCTGAGTCTTCAGCATGTTCACTCAAGCCGCCCCGCGCGGAGGGACCCCTCTCAGGCAGTGCTCAGGCGGGCTTTGGCGGTGTCCATTTGCCGATCGGCGTCCGGTAAACCCGATGCCAAGCGTGATGGACCCGGTCCGCCTGCATGCCGTCGGCCCAGTTGCATGCCGTCGGCAATGCGGGCCATCGCTGTGCTCACGAAAGTGGTACAACGCGTGGCAAGGCTCCGGGCGGGATCGGTCTGCGCATTGAGGAGCATCGTGAGCAGGACCCGGTCGGACCGGGGCGGGGATGTGGGATCAATGGAGTCATGGCGTTGCTTCCTTTCGAGGTTTCAAAATCATCTGGGACAATCCCGGACACCCCGCCAATCAGAGCGGTTACGTAGCCGGTAGTTGGGTATAAGAAGGAACGTAATCCAAGAAGAGGTCACAGGATCTGGAGCAAAGATGGACACGAAATTACTGTCCCGGCGAAGATTAAGACCGCCAATGGCATCCTGAAGGAAGCCGGAATTCCCAATAAGCTGTGAATCGCAATCCGAACAAGGAAAAAACCTCACCCCATGCCACTCTCAAGTGCAACGCCCGGGGGCAATCATCCCTATGATCTGGGCGATCAGCTGATGATGGGCAAGGCCAAGAGGAAGAGATGTCCGCACCGTCATCATCAATGTGGCGGGTTGCCCTGCGCACTATACCCAAGATGTTCATTTCGGGAAATGGGCCCTGTTGGCTGATTTTGGGCACTTGACCATCACTCAACCAGGATTTATTGGAATCCCGACATGAGAGGGTCGATGATGATCATGGGAATCTTCAACGGATTCCACTTGCGATAAGAGTGGCGTACAACCCGTTCTGATCAATCCGAAAGACACCTTGAAGAATATTGATGGTGTCGGTCGGGTAATGCCAGGGAAAGCCTTACAGGGCAATGAATGGACCAGGAGGGGGACCTGCCTTTATGTCCTGCAAGTCGGAAAGCCCAAAGAGGATATACAGAAGGTATCATGGTAGTTGAGGTAATCTCTTCCTGCAGATCAACCATTTCATCCCGGTATTGTATTCAGGGATGACGGATCCAATTCCTTGACGGCGTTCAATTCAGGATCCACAACTTTTTTGTCCATATGTCTGGATTTGTCGCCCAAAAAACAGCCCCGCCCAGGACCTCACAAGTCCCGTAAGTTGACAAACGCAGCATCTGCCCTGCTGAGTCAGGGGACCGCCCTATGGGCGAAACAGAATACCGATAGTGGTCCTTGCGCAGTGACTGCATCATGAAGAGAGTGGGGGAGACGCGGAGCAAAGCCATCTCAGGAGACAACTCACGGTCTTTGACACGAAATCCGGGGATGGAACTGGCACCGTGGATGTTTGATCGGCATGCGGTCAACCGGAATGCTGCGGAACGACGGGCTGCCACACTGGTGGCACGGCGATCTGTCAAAAAGCACTGGCAGGCAGCCTGGCTGATCAATGCAATTCGCTGCATTGATCTGACCACCCTGGCTGGCGATGACACCAGAGAGCGGGTTGAGCGTCTGTGCGCCAAGGCAGCCCATCCCCTTGCCGAATATATCCTTGCAGGACTTGACACAGAGCCGAACCTGATCCGGGTTGGGGCCGTCTGCGTCTATCCAACGATGGTTCGTCATGCCGTTCATGCACTGCAGGGCACCGGGATCAGGGTGGCATCAGTTGCGACAGGATTCCCGTCCGGCCTGATTCCACTTGATTTGCGGCTGGCAGAAATCCGCTACGCGCTCGCCGAGGGTGCCGAAGAGATCGATGTTGTCATTTCACGGGAACTGGCCCTCAAACAGGATTGGCCCGGTCTTCATGATGAAATCGTCCAGATGCGCGCCGAATGTGCGGATGCCTGTCTGAAGGTCATTCTTGCCACAGGTGAGCTGGGGACACTGCAGACCGTCTATGCAGCATCAATGACCGCCATGCAGGGCGGTGCCGACTTCATAAAGACATCGACCGGCAAGGAGCGGGTCAATGCCACATTGCCTGTCAGTCTGGTCATGGCCAGGGCAATCCGTGATTATTTCGACCTGACCGGAGTCCGGATTGGGTTCAAGCCCGCAGGCGGCCTCACTGTGGCGCGGGATGCGCTGATTTGGCAATCCCTGATGAAAGAAGAGTTGGGTGTTGACTGGCTGAACCCGGGCCATTTCCGTATTGGTGCCTCATCGCTTCTCAGTGATATTGAGCGTCAACTCGATCATTTTGTTACGGGTCGCTATGCCGATTCAACCCGTCACGCAGCGAGCTGACAGGAGGATCCTGTGAACACAATATCCGAAATCCTTACCACGATGAGCTACGGACGATCGCCGGAGGACCCAACCATCGCCATTGACTGGCTCAAGCGTCACGGCGAGACCTTTGGGCACCATATCAACGGAACATTCCGACCACCGGGCACGACATTTCCTGTTATCAATCCGGCAACCGAGCAAGTCCTGGCGCAAACGACACAAGGCACAGAGCGGGAAGTGAATCAGGCGGTCAGGGCGGCGCGCAGGGCGCAAAACCATTGGCAGAACCTCGGAAACCATGAACGTGCGAGGCACCTCTATGCTCTCGCCCGGCACCTTCAGCAGCACAGCCGCTTTCTTGCTGTCCTGGAAACGCTGAACACCGGTAAACCCATTCGCGAGAGTCGCGATATCGATATCCCGCTGGCTGTACGTCATTTCTATCATCATGCGGGCTGGGCCGAGATCCACAACACGGTCTTTCCTGACCATGTCCCGCACGGTGTCTGCGGTCAGGTGATCCCGTGGAATTTCCCTCTCCTGATGCTGGCGTGGAAGGTTGCTCCAGCCCTGGCGGCAGGGAACACCGTGGTCCTCAAACCTGCTGAATACACTCCGCTGACTGCCCTTGCCTTTGCCGAAATTGCAACCGGTGCAGGCTTGCCAAAGGGAGTCGTCAATATCATCACCGGCGATGGTGAAACCGGAACGGCCATTGTCAATCATCCGGGCATCAACAAGGTCGCTTTCACCGGATCCACCGAAGTTGGTCGGCTGATCAGACAGCAGATTGCCGGCACAGATAAATCCCTGACACTGGAACTCGGCGGCAAGTCGCCCTTTCTGGTCTTCGCCGATGCCGATCTTGATGCCGCAGTCGAAGGCGTGGTCGATTCGATCTGGTTCAATCAGGGACAGGTCTGCTGTGCCGGATCGCGCATTCTCGTTGCTGAATCCATTGCCGAGCGATTCGAATCTCTCCTGCGGCGGCGAATGGAGACCCTCCGACCGGGGGAGCCTCTGGACAAATCAACCGATATCGGTGCCATCATTCATCCTGATCACCTGCAGCGCATTCAGAGACTGGTCAACAAAGGCATTGAGGATGGTGCGGACCTCCATCAGGGTCGTGTCCATGCTGGCTGTTATTTTCCACCGACACTCGTCACAAATGTTCAACCCGCTTCCGTACTGGCCACCGAGGAAATATTCGGACCGGTCGTCACTCTCACATCCTTCCGAACCCCCTCGGATGCCATCACACTGGCCAACGCGACACGCTATGGCCTTGCTGCATCCGTCTGGTCGGAAAACATCAACCAGGCCATTGATATGGCCGCTGGCATCAGGGCAGGTGTTGTCTGGATAAACTGTGCCAACCAGTTTGATGCCGGAGCCGGTTTTGGTGGCTACCGTGAAAGTGGTTTTGGTCGCGAAGGCGGTCGCGAGGGCATGGCCGCCTATCTCACTCGTCCGAAACCAAAAAACCGCAAACGGGAACGATTGCTCCCGCCTCCCGTTGCAACACCTGTCAACGCGCGCGCCACCAGCGAGATCGACCGAACCGCCAAACTCTATATCGGCGGCCGCCAGACCCGACCGGACAGCGGGCACTCCTACTCCCTTCGTGGCAGGTCCGGCCCAATCGGTCGTGCGGGACTTGGCAACCGCAAGGATATCCGCAATGCTGTCGAAGCTGCCGGCAGGGTCAGCAAATGGGCAGCACAAACCGGTCACAACCGGGCTCAGATCCTGTACTACATCGCGGAAAACCTCGCGATACGACGGAAAGAGTTTACCGATCGCCTCCACAGTTTTGGCGCCACCCGCCCTGAGGCCGAAGCCGAAGTTGAGGCATCAATTCGCCGACTGTTCTGGTATGCCGCCTGGGCAGACAAGCACGATGGTGCCGTACACCAAACCAGGGTCAACTATGTCACGCTGGCCATGCATGAACCACTTGGTGTCATTGGCATTGCCTGCCCGGCATCACAACCACTCCTGGCACTCATTTCCCTCATCATGCCTGCAATCGCACTTGGAAACACGGTGGTGGCCATTCCGTCCCAAACCCAACCGCTGGCCGCAACCGACTTCTATCAGATTCTTGAGACCTCCGATCTGCCGGCCGGTGTCGTCAATATCGTGACAGGTGAGCGTGATGTTCTTGCCAAAACGCTGGCTGAACATGATGCCGTTGCCGCCATCTGGTATTTCGGTTCAAGCAATTCGGCCACGATGATAGAAAATGCCGCCGCCGGGAATCTCAAGCAAAGCTGGATCGAGGATGGCGGCATCCGACACTGGCTCACCGATGAGGGTCAGGGTCCTCTCTTCCTTGAACATGCGACCCAGATCAAGAACATATGGATTCCCTATGGAGCATAATCAGCCCCCTGCGGCATAATCGACCCATCCGCATGCAATGATCGGCGCACTGTGCAACAATGCTGCGGGTGCCGTTCCTCCTGATGGCGGCAAGGATGGTGTATGGTGGACTGTGGGTCGCTGCATGGAACCCGGCAATCTGTCCATGGGCTCCTGAGTCAGGACATTGGTGCGGTCGGAAAGCGGATCAGAAGGCCAATGACCGCAATGATAAGAACGGAGGCAGCAAAAATCATACCGACAAGCCACTGGATATTGGACTTGTCACGCCTGGCTATGTCCTCACGCATCCTGGCCATGTCCTCACGCATCCTGGCGAAACTGGCATTGACACCCGCCTCCAGCCTTGAAAGGCTGGCATCAATACGTGATTCCATCGCTTCATTCTCCCCGCGTATGCCAGCCATCTGGCCATCGAGTTTCCCGGTCAGACCGGCGATTGCCAAGGCGTTGCCGGACTCATTGCTCATTGTGGACATAGGATATTCTCCATCTCTGGTCAAGTTACAGTCTGGTCATGATCTCATGGCGAAATTGGTTTTGCGGCACGATCTTCTGCATGTCATTGGACCAGGTTGGTGGATGTTATCGATCCCCATGCCACCCTGAGGTCCAACGCCTGGGGTCGGACTTCCCTGCAGCAAAAACTGCTTTCAAACGAACTCACCTGAAAGTCTCCCGGCAAACTGTCTGGTTGGGACAGTCTGCTGCAAACTGATTCAAGGGACGCGGATAGGGTCAACAGAGCCGGGAATGCCGGCAACCGCCACTCTGCCATCATCCTGTTCTGCCGCCTGTGATCAGTCCAGCAAAGATATTCTGGACTGTGTGGGCGCGGACTGTGTGGGCGTTTGGGATTCCGGGCCATCCCAACCGGCGAGCAGTTGCCCGGCGCAGGGCTGCTCAAGTTCGGAACTCACACGGTTGACGGCATCCCGGAAGGCACTGTCGGTCATCAGCCGAACCCCTTTCAGGCAATCGAAAAACCTGCCCAGGATCTCTCTGTCACGCGGGAAGTGGTATCGTCGCAGAGCAAAACCGTGCTTGTGGGGTTCATAATGCGTGACCCACATCAGCTCATGCAACTCCGGCTTGTCCGCATAATACCCTGTCAGTTTCCGCTTGACAGAACTCCCGTGCCGACCGGATGTGTATTTTGCGTAGGGAATGGAGAGTTCCACCACCAGCTCATTGGTGTGGTGATAATCCCTGCCCTGCCCGATACGGAGCCAGATATCAGGATTGTTGCGCTCCCCGGACCAGAAGAGAATCCTGTCGGCCCGCTGGTCACCTGCCATCAGGACATCCTGAGCCAGAAGGGATATGAGCGACTTGGCTGTCTCGGTTGTCGGGATCGTTGCCGGAAGGATGCGGACATCGATATTCCTCTTCCTGACGACAATGCCGCGGTGCATCCTCCCACAGCTGTCCCGATACAGTGACATAGACCCCAGCCGATTGTTTTTGGCAAGCTCGATGGCCTCCAGCAGGTTGCCGGTCAAAATCTGGATCGGAGTCTTGCGCTCACTGGTACTCTGATGGGAAAAATCCTCCAGATGGCGTGGATTGTCGCCGACATTGAGTCCGGTTGCGAAGCGGATTGTCGCCGACATGTTGATGAGCCGACTCAGGGAAAACACCTCGGCCTGGGCATGTCCGGGAGAAACAGTGTGGATCTTGTAGGCCTGGGGCATGGCTGCATATTTCGGCTCCGGGGAAACAAGCCGAACAATGGTCCGCAGTGTTGTGTCGGTATGATCCTCCTCATCGAAATGAATGACCCTGCCGGGTTTGATGTTCGACAGCAGGTGATGGAAGGCCTGCAGATGCTGATACTTCCGCCGGAACCGGTATGGCTGATCGTCAATGGTTCGAACAGCCTCGCTGTAGGTGACACCGGGGCGCTGATAGGTTTGCAGATGTTTTGGCATGGTCTGGACAAGCCAGTCCGCCCGTGGAGCAAATCCGTCGGCACCATCCCGTATCTGTGACTGACGAACCAGATGCTGAAGTTCTTCGCTGCTGATTGGACGTTCGGTGTACTGGTGGATGCCGGTTGCCAGATAGAGTGGCGAGAAGAACGCGGATGTATCATGGCTGTCATCAAGCGATTCAATTCCCGAATAGAGTGTACTGGCACGAATCTCGACCTCTCCCGGCAACTCCCGGGTCTTGAGGGGGTTGGCATCCTTGCTGTCAAGTTCCTCGACGATCGCATCAAACTCATACCGGATCAGACTGATCAGGCGGGTCTGCTCGCTGGCTGGCAGGACAATGGACCGGGACAAAACCTTGTTGGCAATGGAATGGGTTGAGTTGCTGGATCGTCCCAGAATATCTGACTCATCCACTGTCTGCTGCGGATCATCCTTGATGAGGTGGGACTGGAAGCCCAGGCGTCTGGTCAGGTCCTGATGTCCGGCCAGGACATTGCAGGTCGCCCGGTCCCCGACAATATTGAGAAGGTCTGGAATGTCATCAAGCAGCAGCGGATGCGAACGGTTTCCATCAACACTGGCTCCCATGGAACGGAGTTTGCAGTTGCGCTGCTGAAGAATCCGCATTTCCGGAATGAGGCCGGTCATGACCGAGACAATCCGGGGCCGTGCAACCTGCCCGTAGCGGTTGCTCCGCCCCTGCGCCTGGATATACTTGATGATGTCCAGCGGTGTTTCCATCTCGATCAGCGTGCGGGGACGCTGGTCCTGGAATTCAGGAGCGGCATGGTATGACCCTCCCGTCGCCCCGGCCTGATTGTAAATCAGGACATCAAGATCACCGGCATTGAAGGCATCAACGATCTCGCGACGGCTCGGAGCGGACCGGCGCAGGATCTGGCCATCGCGATAGACGAGCTGACGACCGGAGATCTCACCGGACCGCAACCCGTGTGCAGCGAGTTTTGTTTGCAGGTCATCAAGTGGAGAGGCTGGCAACGAAGCCGGCAGATCAGCGATCATTGCCTCAATGGCGGCCGCACGTGTGGCAATCTCCTCACTCAATGTTCTGGCATCAAGAACATCTTCTCATGGCGACATACGACTCTATGTGATTATAGTA
>JAPOSK010000597.1 GCA_026709725.1 Paracoccaceae bacterium
TCTGCAGCTTCTTCCAGCCGGGCGAAAGCCGCCATCGATCCCGCAAGGTCGACCTTGAACTCGTCCCACTCGGAACGCTGGTAGCCGCCGGCCGCCTTCCACTCGGCAAGCTGATCTTCGCTGAGAGAGTGGAACTGCACACCAGCCTTGGTGAGTTCAGACATCGCATAACCACGTGCTGAAGGAACCTTGGCGAGATTCTGGTGCGCTGTCAGCTCACCGGCAAACTCAATGCCATCCTGCACATCACTCGAAAGCGAATTGAACCATTCGAGGTTGACGGAATACACCTGACTGTCGGGAACGGCCTGGGTAAACGTGACATGGCTGAGGATGTCCTTGAAGCCAAAGACAAACAGTGCACCGACTGCCGGATCAAGCGCATCGGCGACACCCTGCTTGATGGCCGAGGGAGTCTCGCCCCAGGCAACAGGCGTCGGGTTGGCACCGACCATGCGGTAGTACTGCTGCAGCATCTGCGATCCCGGCACGCGGAACTTGACCCCTGCCAGATCGCCCGGCGTGAGGACCGGACCGGAACCACCGGCGCGGACGGCCACGACCCGCGGGTCGATCACGACATAGAACAGGGCCTTGAATCCGGAACCCTCCACTTTCGGATGCACTTCCTGTTTCCAGGCATCCGATGTGACCAGATTTGTGAAGCGCTGATTGGCTCCGCAGAAATACGGAAGATTGATCAGGTCCACGGCACTGGCAAACGGAGCAAAGTTCGAGAGCGAGTGCTGGGCGCACTGGATCGTCCCTGACTGCACAGCCTGGGCCAGTGCACCGCCCGCACCGAGCTGCCCACCGGGTGCGAGTTTCACATAGACCTTCCCATTGGTGTAGTTCTGGATGTTTTCCTTGAGATCCAGCTGCATGATGGGATAGCTGCGCGAAGCCCCGATCACATACGCGGTCGCCACGGTCATGACGTGCTCCGCCGCTCGCTCCCGCTCCTGCTCTTCCTGCTGGGTCTGGGCCGCAGCCTTGTCCGACCAGAGCGTTCCACCGGCACCGGCCACAACCGCCGCCGTGAACCCGCCGGTTCCGGCCAGTTTCAGAAAGTTCCGCCGCTCAGCGGATTGGATGTCCCTGATTCTGTCTTCCATCTCTCCTCCTATTCTGTGTCCAGATCATTATCGACAGTCAGCGAAGCCGCTTCACGCATGAGGATGGCCACCGAAAATGCAATCGATGCCATGAAGAGGAGAACCATCTCCTGCACAAACGTCAGAAACACCGGTCCAGCCGATGCCCCAAGAGCAACATTGATCACGAAGATTGCGAACAAAATTCCTGCAGGTGCAAGTGCCAAAATCACTCCTCCACCCAGCGCTCAATCCGACTTCAGGGCCCACCCTAGACGAAAACGGACCGATTTGCAATGAATTCGCCATAACGATCAGGGGAGAGCCGCCATGACGGCATTCGGCGGCCTGGAATGGCCTCATTCGGGCCCGGTGAAGAGACTGGCCGGTCTGGACGTGACCGGGATCTCGTATATCCCGATCAACTGTTAAAGAGTGCAAGAAAGACAAGGATGAACAGGACGAACCAGACCACCCATGCAGAGATGCGGAGAAACCCGCCATAGGTTTTCTGATGCGTTGAAACATCCATGCTGCCGCGTTTGTATTCAGCCATTGCCCCATATCCGATACCTTGCGCACCCCGCCCCTTTAGCAGAACCCGATTGCTGTCTTCAACACAGAACCTCCGGGGGCCTGATCCCCGTATGGCGGACCCGGAACTCTGCAAGTCCCTGATCATGGGTGATCCGCCAAAATCGCACCAGGCCCCAATCAGCGATCCGGCGAACACTCCGCCCCGTTTCCCGAATGGTTTCGCAGCAGCACCGATCCATGCCGCCTCCCAGGCCGTGACTCCGCTCCCCCTGCACGGTCAATTCATTGGGGCGCAGCGAATCCCCTGGGTTCGTGACCTGGAATCAGGTCGAGTGCTCCCCATCGGACACCCCCTCCCACGGAGGACAACACGGGGATCCCTCCGATGACGCACCCGCACTCCCCACCACCCCCCTGCCAGGATAAAAGAGACCACCCCACTCGGGGCCGCACGCCACCAGCCCCCGATCATGACGACCGGGG
>JAPOSK010000452.1 GCA_026709725.1 Paracoccaceae bacterium
TCCCAGAGATTGTCACTCGGGCTGTATCCCCTGTCACTCGGGGTGGGTTGGTTTGATCCCTATGCCCTTGGCTACCAGCGGGTCTTCGCCCTTGGTCTTTTGATCGTGGCACTCGTGCTGTGGTGGACTCCCGGGACGGGCATTCTTGCAGTCTGGTTGACGCTGGCTATACTCACCCATCGTACCGGTCTTGGCGAGAGTGACAATCTCTGGGATTTTCTGATTGATCCCATCATCGTCATGATCGCAATCGGGTGGACGACAGGATGCCTTGTCAGGGCCATTGGAGGCCGCTTTGTCAAAGATTGAAAAACTCATCCTGACCCATACGGCCATTGTGTTTCTCCTCGGCGTGGTCATTGCCATCGTCAACCCCGACTACTTCGGGGCCCATTACATCGATGAAGACGGCTTCCTCGAATGGCTCACGGTCCTCGCCCTCGGGACAATCACCGTTGTCCTCGTCCTCCGCTTCCGGGCCGAAGCGGCCAACATGACTGTGCGGCAGAAAATCACACTCATCGGACTGGCCATCCTTGCGGCTTTCGGGGCCGGCGAGGAGATTTCATGGGGCCAGCGGCTTTTTGCCATTGAGACGCCCGAGGCACTGAGGGTCATCAACAGGCAGGACGAGACCAACATCCACAATCTCGTCATCGGCAGGATCAATGTCAACAAGACCATCTTCTCCAAGGGAATCCTGCTCACCTTCCTCATTTATCTCGGTGTGATCACGCCCCTGTGGCATCGCTCCCCCCGTGCGCGGGCGTTTCTTGATTCCTGGGGCGTTCCCATCCCCAAACGCTACCAGTGGGCCTCCTACCTCGCCATCATCATCCTCGTTGAAGGCGTCATCAATCTTCTCTCCCCCGGCTCCGGCAAGCGCGGTGAACTCACCGAATTCGCCGTCCCGATGATCGTCGCCCTCAATATCTTCTACCCTCTCAACCAGGCACCAACGGGAATCATGGATCAATCCGGCAAAGCCCACACGCATTCAGGTTGAGGCCGATTGTGACCCGGTGGCCGCTCGCAAGCACGTGATCATCCGCAGCATCACGTCGTCAATGTCTCCCCGATTGCCCGCAGATACGAGCCGGGGGCAGGGTGGCGCCATTGCCCGTTTGTGCGGATTTGCCGTAAAGCATTGCCAAGGCAACCGGGACCGGGCTGAAACGATATCCGTGGTCTCCCATGCTTGATTCCGGCCAGTCAAATGAACATTGGGAAACCCCCGGCAGGTCATTGAGACTGTCCGATCTCGTGGTGATCCAGTCTGCGACAATGAGTCGGCACTTTCCAATCAAGGATACAGGATTGATGGACGCATGACCCAGTCAAACAGAATCTGCTCGCTCTGGATTGATGGACCCCTGCGTCTTGTTGACAGGGTGTGCCTGACATCCTGGGTTGCCAACGGGATGGATGTCACGCTCTACACCTATGGTAGCGTTGACAATGTACCGAAGGGGATCGCCATCGCAGATGGCGCGACAATCCTGCCGCTGGAGCTTGCTGATCGCATGCGGTCGGCCCGCCATCCTGAGGCCGATCCACCCTTTATCGCATTCAGTGATTTCTTTCGGATTGAGTGTCAGCGCCTTGGTTGCGGGATGTGGCTGGATGCCGATGTCCTGCTCTTCAGGCCCTTCACCTACGACACGGGCCGGGTGTTTCTTGTCCGTGAGAATCGGTTCCGCCTGGGATACAGCACACTCTATCTTCCCGCTGACAATCCAATGTGCACGGACTATGTCCGGCTGCGTGAGAGTTCCGACCTCATGCCGGGGTGGCTGGGCTTCAAGCGCCGGGTGCTGAAGCCTTTTGTCTTTCGGGTTGCCGGGATTCCCTGGTCACCGATTGACCTTGGGCTGACCGTCTACGCCAATGACGGGTTCTCCCGGCTGGCGCGCCGCTATGGATACTGGAGCCAGACCCGATCACGGGAGACGTTCTACTCCTGGACCGGGAAGCGCCTTTACCGGATGTTCGAGGTCGTGGACTATCAACCCATCCTTGACAATGAAAACTGTCTCGGGCTGCATGTCCATAAAAAGGGGGATTATATACTTAAGTGACAGTTTTCTTAATTTATCTCATTTAATCAATAAC
>JAPOSK010000404.1 GCA_026709725.1 Paracoccaceae bacterium
GACCGAGGGCAAGAACAGCGCGAGTGATATGGAAACAATGATGCCAAAACACTACTGATACGCATGGTCAGCCACGAGGCGACCCCAGATCGCATAGCGTTTGGGCCAGAGATCCTCGCCTTCATCATGGAAACGTTCTCCATTGCGGTTGACCACAATCGAGAATGGTACGCAGTCGAGACGGGTCACGATGCCTCCATCATATTGCGGTGCCCGCCCGTCAATCGCCACTGCATGACACTGGGTGGGATCACCGATTTGATCGACTCCCTGTCCAAGCAAATCGGCAAGCACCTCGCCCCGGTTGTAAGGTGTCCCCCGGATCAAAAAATTCCAGGCCGCGGGTCCCCAGACCCTTGCCAGCCAGTTGCGGTCGGCCTGAAAGCCGCCCGCAGCCACCACAACCGCCTTGGGGTTGATCCGATGGACTGTATCGCCGTGCTCATACTCCACGGCCACGATCCGATCATCAACCCGATCAAGATGCGTTACCTTTGCCTCATAGAGCACATCGACGCCCAGTGCCGCCGCTGTCCGGTAATAGGCATTGACAAGCCCTTTGCCGCCGCCCAGGAAAAACGCGTTGGTCCGCGCCAGTGAGAGGGTGCCTGCCAGCGGTGCCTGGAACCGGACACCATGCGCGCTCATCCAGGACAGGCAGCCCTCCGATTCACGAATGACCAGACGGGCAAGATCCGTATCTGTCTTGCCGCCCGTAACCTTCAAGAGGTCGGCGAAATACTCATCCTCGCCGTAACTTTCGATCAATGGACCAAGGGGCCCCGAATGGTGGCAGCGGAAATTCCGGGTATGCCGTGAATTGCCACCCCGCAGGGGCTTGGGCGCAACTTCAAGGATCAGTACGCGTGACCCTGCTTCTGCTGCTGTGAGTGCTGCGCAGAGTCCGGCATTTCCACCCCCGACAATGACGACATCGGGATCCGTCACCCTGGAATTCTCCTGCAGCCAACCAGTCGTGGCAACTTCGACTTCATCTCACACCGCCATTTGGATATAAGGTGTTTCTCCATCCTGCAAGACCATCCTGACACGCCAGCGAGCAGGCCATTCCGGCATTGACGAGTTGGCATGATGCTGCTGGAATATACGGGCGAAGCCACGCTTTGCGGTCCTCGCAGTGGGCACGCCTGGTGATTGGATTGATGCCATGGCCGCACACCTTTTCTGCCTCTGATTGAGCGGCATGCAGAATTGCATGGCTGATGAAGAAGAAGCCTGCGGCAGCAATGAGAATCTCGATCAAGCGATCATGAATTCGTGTCCCCATGCGGGCAACCAGCTGGCTGGCAACCCATGTGCCGGGAACGGTCATGATGCCCATGAACATGCCAAGCAGAACGAGATGGGTGTCGAGCAACCCCAAGCCCAGAAAGGCTCCGGATCGTGTGATGGCGTTGACAAGGCCGATCACCGCGTCGGTCCCCAGCAGCCGTGGCCCGCTCAGACCAATGCAGTTGAAGAAGGCGATGACGAACATCCCGGATCCCGCCGCGGTTCCGCTGATGAAGCCAAAGAAGAGGCCCAGACCCGCAAGGGTCTTGAGGCCGGGTCTGAATGTTCTCGACTTCAGGTACCGCCGGGTCGGAAGAATCAGAATCAGCGTTGCACCCATGAAGCCCAGGAAGATGACATCGGGGATCTCCTTCAGAAACCGGGTCCCCAGCACTACACCTGGTAATGATGCCATGGTGAACTGAACTGCCGGTTTCCAGACAATGGATCGTCGATAAACAGCAACACGAGAGATATTGGCGCAAATGGCATAGACCGCAATCAATGGAATGACAGATTTTGCGCCAACGAAAGGGGTCAGGACAATGACGATGATGAAGGATCCGCCAAAGCCTCCAAGCCCACTGACGAGTGAGCCGGCAAAGGCAGCCAGAGCGACCACGACAGCCTCAACTCCCATCACGGAGACCGCTGGACCCAACAGTCCGTGTTGATTCTGAACTGCCTATCGGTGTGATCGGTGACAATGTGGGGTCCTGCATGATGGTCCTCACCGATGATTTCGGGGCGAACAGTGTCATCAGACCCTGTGCAGGTCATGCCTGCCCGACCCGACAGAAAAGACCGGGAGTGTCATAA
>JAPOSK010000551.1 GCA_026709725.1 Paracoccaceae bacterium
AACTTGTCTGCGTGATGCATTTCCTCAATGGATTCCTCGCGACTTTTCCTGGCCATGTGCCCGAGTCCCCAGTCTTCCTGCAGTTTTTGATGGAGCCAGTACTGGCTGATGGCTGTCAATTCACTCCGGAGTGAGCGGTTCAGATAATCAATGACCTTGCTGTCGCCCTTCACGATGACGATCCCCCTGTTCCTCAAATCCCGTGTCTATTTGCACAAGATTCCCGGGATTGAAAGTATTCCGCATGACGGAGAGAAACAAGGGCATGCAGCCGCCGCAATCGGGCTGGAGTCCAAGGTCCCGGTAGACCATTCCGGGCGAAATCCGCAGTTCAGGGTCTGAACGGCGCATTGCATCAACAATCGAACAGATTGTCCGATCAGTAATTTGCCGACAATGACAGACGATCATATGTCCCGCCCCGCCATCAGCCGTCATGTCCGGCAACGGACAGCTGTCCCGCGAATCGCAAATCCGAAGCGAGTCGCAAATCCGTCAGGATGTTCTCCCGAGGGATAGACCGGGGTGCTCTGCACGGGGGAAGCCACGCCGCTGCGCGGCCATGATCTGGCGAACAGGCCGGACCGGATGGCGTCGATTGATCATGCACTGCCGTCATTCAACTCACGATTGCCGAGGACAACTCTGGAGCCGGATCTCATACCCGACAAAACTTGTCAAGAAATAAATTTTCCTCCCGGACCCAATCTCGCCGGCCCGTGCCTGCATTCCCATTGATTCGGGAGGTCATGGGATTTGTGCCCCCGCTCTGGGGTGGAATGCATGGAAGCAAACCGGAGCACGGGAGACCCGCGCAGGGGATGGTCCCAGGCCTGTCCCTGCCCGTCAGGTTCCGCCCCGAAACCCATGTCAGTGAATCCTGTCACATGCAGGCAGTGCCGGCCCTTCCGGACCTGACAGGATGCCTGCGGACAGAAGACGGCAGGGATCGGTTCCGAGCTGTTTTCAATCGGCTTCACCGTACCGGCTCGCAGGCGTCGATGCAGGGGAACCATCCGGCCAATATTTGAGATTGGACGCTTGTAAATTTTAGGTTGGACGGTTATGAATTTTAGATTGGACGGATGGGAATCCAGAATGAACAACGATGTTGCATCCGAATACCCTCGTTCCCTGAGACGAAAGGTCAAAGACGCGATGGGCGACACGCGCGTCGTCCTGATATCGGGTCCGCGTCAGGCTGGCAAGACAACACTCGCCAAAAAACTCACCGATGCAGGCCGCCGCTATGTCACCCTTGACGATGAGGGCGTATACCAAGCGGCCCTCACTGATCCCGTCAACTTTATCAGGCAGTGCGGGCATGTCACGATAGACGAGATTCAGCGGGCGCCGGAACTGATTCGTGAAATCAAGATTGCGGTGGATGCGGACCGGAGAGCCGGTCGGTTTCTTCTCACAGGCTCCGCCAATATTCTGACCATTCCAACCACAAGCGAATCACTGGCCGGACGCATGGCGATCAGTGAGCTTCTGCCGTTGGCGCAAATCGAAATCGAAGGGCGCGAAGGCAATCCGCTGGATGATCTGTTTGAAGCATCAGCGGCACCGTGCCCATCCGGCTTTTACGATGTCGCCGACATCACCGACCGGGTGCTTGCAGGCGGTTATCCGGAAATGCTGGCAAGGCGCACACCAGAGCGCCGTCGCAGCTGGGCTGACAACTACATGCGAACGGTGCTGACCCGCGACTTCGGTGAAATCATGAACGCGCATCACCTGAGGGATGCCGCAAAACTCCTTCAGGCCGCCGCAATCCAGTCCGCTCAACTGATTGTCTACGCCCATATTGCCAACGACCTTCAATTGAGCACACCGACCGTTCAGCGTTATGTCAGGACGCTGGAACAGATGTATCTGATACGGTTCCTGCCGGCGTGGCATCGCACCGAACTGAAGCGACTTGTTCGCACGCCCAAACTGCATTTCCTTGATTCAGGGCTGCTGGCGGCGGTCAGAAGGATCACGCCGGATCGTCTGGCCCGGGATCGGACCCTGCTCGGACCGTTGCTGGAAAGCTTCATTTTTTCAGAACTGCTGAAGCACGCTTCCTGGTCGGACCACGCCTCTGACTCTTATCACCTTCC
>JAPOSK010000470.1 GCA_026709725.1 Paracoccaceae bacterium
ACCGGCGGTTGCAGGGAACAGGGAAGACATGCATCTGCATGAGATTGACCGCTAGTAACCATGACCACCGGACCCCGGACTGCAAATTGCATGGGCGCATGGCGCGCCTTGAGGAGAGGATCGACACGATGCAAGCCGGATGCCGCGCCGACATCGCGCGCCCAGCGGAAGATCTGGCCAAGCGAGACAAGGCCAGCATCCGGTGGATTGTCGGCACCGTCCTGATCATTGCCGTCATGAGTCTTCTGATGCACTGGCCAGTCTGACGAAGGCCGCATGCGCAAAGCCTGATGCGGGTCAGGTCTGTCAATTGCCGACATCCCTGTAACGGTCTGCATCCACCCGCGATGGATCGACCCCGCAAGAGAGAGCGAAGGCGCCGGCCAGTCGGGACCATTTTCCTCCACTCCGAAATGTCCGATAAGGGTCGTCAACGGACATTTCGGGAGCACCTGAGTCTGGCCGGTCTGAGGGCGTTTTGAGGGGAATGGGCCGTGCAGCAGTGCTGTTGCGGGGCGAAGGATGGGGTCGGGGGGTGCCCCCTGGTGAGGGGTCCTGGCCGGGCTCAGGCGGGCAGGCTGATCAGGATGCCAAGAATGGCGACGGCTAGGCCGATCATGCCAGCCATGGCCAGCAGCATACGGGTCTCCCGCTTGGCACCGTCTTCGCGATGCAGGGCCATGTCGGCTCGCAAACGATCCAGCGCACTCTCATAGTCCGCTTTCATGCTTTTCATACGCTCCTCCATCACGGCCATTTGCCTGGCCAAAGTGTGCATGTCAGATTCGGATTCCATGCCCGCATGATAGCGCAGGACCCAGCGGCGGTCAACGGCATTGTCCCGGATAATGTTGAAACTCTGAATCAGTGAGGTGTTGCTCCCGCTCGGGCTTGAGGGGCCCGGGGTCTGTTGAAGATTCGAAAGGAGGCAACGCCATGATCCCATCGGCCCCACATCCCCAGACCAGTGACAGATGGCCCTGGACAGAAGGCTTCGCGCGCTCCATACCGAAAAATGGAATCGACAATGCGCAGCATGACCCCAGGAAATGCATAAAACGTCACAACACGCCCGGCAATGTCGTTGTTGATCTGAAACTGGCATCCAGGAAAGGATGCCGACTTCCCGATTTCAGGGAAAAATCCGGCACCATCAATTCTTCACTGTCTTTTTGTACAGCGAGCAGCACTCATGCCCTGATTGCCAGCACTGACACATTCGTGACCGATAACCCGCATGGCAATTCAACTGCACCGCGTCAGCACCAGCACATGATCGTTTGCGCCGGTGAGGGTGATCACATCGGCCAGCCCATCACTGTTCGTGTCCCGATCAATGCTTGCCGTCATGGCAACGGACCAGTGGGTATTGTGATCGGTGGCCCTGGCCCGGATTCCCAGGATCGCCTCACCTGAACTGTTCAGGTAGGACACGGGTGCTGCATAAATCTGTGCCGTGCTGCCCTGATCCCTGCAGACGGGCTTGGTTATCCGGATTGATGTGTTCATTGCCACAATATCGGCAAAGAAGAGACCCCTGGTCAGGTCCTGGCCTCCAAGCGCTCCAGCCCTGAAACGCCAGGCATCGGCATCCCCGTCGACATCCAGAGCCCCATCAAGGCTGACATCGCCGCCAAATGCCGCCCGTCCCGATATGCGAACATCAGGACAGGTGATCAGCAAGCGACCCGCTGTCCGCCCCGCGGGTGCACCATTTCCACAGGCCACCTCTGCAAGTCCGGTCAGTGCGCTGTATGTATCCGGCAGGCCATCATCATCGGCATCAACGGGCCCACCCATCTCGATGGAATGGACATTGGCAATCCGGCCGAGGATATCCGGGTCACCATCACCATCCTGATCGACAGCGTTGAACACGATGCTTGTGTGGATCCGGTTGTCATTGAGACAGCTGGCCAGCGCGTCACCCCGGGCGCCCGGACAACGGTCGAGGAATGTCGGCCGGCTGCTGTCGAGGGACAGATCCTGACCCGTGTCATGAAGATTGAGGCCGGAGGCCGCAATGATTGCTGTGAGGAACCCCGGCTGCGGAGCCTGACTGAGAGATGCGTAGGGACGCATGCTCATCTCCCACACGCCATAGGGG
>JAPOSK010000436.1 GCA_026709725.1 Paracoccaceae bacterium
ATCCTGTCCGGCAATCCGCCGTCCGGGCAGGATCAGTGAACCGATGAACAGTAAGCCGATAAACAGGCCAATCGCCACAGCCGCTTCCAGCAGCGATGTCAGGGCAAGATCACCCATTGGCCAGACCGACCCCAAGCGGACTCTCGAGGTGCTCCCGCCACTTGCGCACGGTCAACTCCTGGAAGGCCCGGACCACCGGATTGGTCTCCACCGGATGAGCATCCCAGTGGTTCTCGTAACCTTCCTGTTCGGCCTCCAGCGCGAACTGGTCTTCCTGCAGCAGCGGTCCGATCAGCATCCGGTTGGCAATGCGCATCACGAGTGTCATGGCACTGCGGGGGATGCGAATGGGCACGATCGGGATCTTCAGCGATTTGAAATAAAACAGGAAGAACACCCGGCTTTTGCGCTCGTTGATCGGCAGCACAAAGAGGTAGTGCTTGATCACATCGTCGGTGTTCGACCACTGGTAGGGATACTCATAACAGAGTTTCATATGGTTTGTGTTGAGCTTCTTGTGGTCGACGAACTTGCCGGAAATTGCTCCCCGTCCGACCAGGGTGTCATAGGACAGGTGCACATTATCCCCCACTATCTCGAAGTTCTTGAGGGTGGCGTCCTCGAACGGCTTGTACTTGCGGTGCAGGTGGGCGTGGGTGAAATCACTGACATTGTCGATCACCATCGAGTGATGGGCATTCCACTCGAAGCGCAGCGGCACACAACTCCACCGGTCCGGCCCCTCCAGTTCCGGAATCTCGGGAATCTGCCGCTCTTCTGCCAGTTCGGGATCACCTGGAAAGATCCAGATCAGCCCGTAGCGGACCTTGACCGGGTAGGTCCGCAAGGCCAGTCGGGGGAAACTTCGGTCCCCGTCATAGGGCACCCCCGCGGGCCGATCCTTGCCGCCATATTCCCAGCCGTGGTATTCGCAGATCAGTCGACAGCCCTCGACATGACCGAGCGAGAGCTTCAACTGGCGGTGCGCGCATCGGTTCTCCATGGCCTCGAGTTCACCATCCTCATTGCAGAACATCGCAATCGAGTGTTTCCAGAAAATCACCTCATGGACAGTCTTCGGTTTGACACGACGCAGCTCCTCAACGGCATACCAGTAGTTGGGATTGAGGCCGGCGGCCCGGGCCTGCTGGCGCAGGGTACGGGCTTCCTCAAAGGAGGGTGGGGGTGTGGTCAGATCCTGTTTCATGGCGTTTACCCTTCGGTTGAATTGGCGATTTCCGGCACCACAGGCGGTCGGGCATCCGGATTTGTGATGAAGCCCCGCTCATGGTGGAATGCATAGGCGGCCTGCACCGCCGTGCGAATGTTGGTGGGCCGATAGCCCAACTCCTCCCTGACCTTGGTCAGGTTGGCACAGCGACGTTTTTTCAACAGGCGGATGGCGCCGGGCGTGAAGCGTTGGGGGAAGTCCGGATGGAACCGGCTCAGATAGGCGCTGGCGACTTCCGAAAAGGGAAGCATGATCGGGGCCGGGATCCGCCGCTGGGGACGGGGCACTCCCGTGACTTCCTCAAACAGACTGACAATCTCCGAGATCAGCTTTTACTCGGTACTGAAGATGTACTTCTCGCCGCTGCGACCCCGCTCCATGGTCAGAAGGTGCCCCTCGACGAGGTCATCGGCCGCTACGAACTCGAAACCGCCCTCCACGTAAGCCCGCAATTTGCCATTGGCATAGTCATAGAGTGTCCGACCGAGTCGGGACGGGAAATAGTCCGCCGGCCCCACCATGGCACAGCTCGTGGCCACCATGACATCCTGACCGCGGGCGGCCGCATGCCAGCATTCCATTTCGCACTGCGACTTGCTGATTTCATAGGGCATTGCCTCCTGCATCGGATAAAACGGCATGGTTTCATCACTCGGCAGGGAGGCATCGGTGAGATCGTGGCCCACGGCACTGAAGGAGCCGGTGACAACCACCCGCCCCGCCCCGCCTTCGCGGGCCGCCTGCAGAAGGTTGCGGGTCCCAAGGACATTGGTGTCGAAGATCTCGCGGCGATGCTCCTGGTTGCCGTAGATGGTCGAGATCTTGGCGGCGACATGATAGACCTTCTGGCAGCCTTCAATGGCCTTGCGCACCGA
>JAPOSK010000628.1 GCA_026709725.1 Paracoccaceae bacterium
ACTTGCATGTGTTAAGCCTGCCGCCAGCGTTCGTTCTGAGCCAGGATCAAACTCTCAAGTTGAAACGCTTGAGCGTTCTTGACGTTCGAACCAGTGCACATCGTCACCGGTCATTCGACCGGTTCGAAGCTGACACCCGAATCATCGGCACCAACCTTGCAGCCGGGACCTATCGGGCCGACATGCCACTGCTCCGTCCATCGTTGTGAACCAAGCAGCCCGCATATCTCTTCAATTCCAATCATGTCAAATACGCAACGAGACGCCAGCGTCCAGACCTTCAAGGGTCACCCACACACGACTGCTGCTTGTTCCACCCAATCACTGCACACGGAAACCGTCGCTCGCGATAGGCAGGGTGCAGAATATAGCGTCGGAAAAACGGATTGCAAGCCAAAAGTCAAAAAATATTTTAACCGGCGACTGCAATCCCGATTTATGGACGTGGCGATGGTCGCAGTGACCACCAGGCCCGTATGAACAGCAGCACGAGAACCAGCCCGGCATAGACGAGGGGCTCAATTGGCCAGGCCTTGACGATCAACACATAATGGAGGGCACCTGCAACGCCCGCCACATAGACAAGCCGATGCAGTTTCCGCCAGCGGATCGGACCGAGTTTTCGGATAGAAAGGTTGTTTGAAGTCACCGCCAGCGGCAGGAGAACAAGAAAGCCCAGCATACCGATCGTGATGTAGGGCCGCCTGATGATCTCTTCGACAATCGCCCCGGGATCCAGTTGCTGATCAAGAACGACCCAGACCACAAGGTGACCGAGGATATAGAGAAAGCAGACAACGCCGATTGCACGACGGAACTTCAGCAGGTTGAGACCTGTCAGGCGGCGAATCGGTGTCACGAGCAATGTCAGGATGAGGAGTTGCAACCCCCGAATTCCCAGATCGGCTTCCAGAGCCCGCAGGGGGTCCGGACCAAGCTGGTTGTTGAGAGCCGCCCAGAAGGTCAGGAGGCCCGGAATGGGGAGCAGGGCATACAGCGGCCATGCGGGAACCCGGCGCAGACCGGTATTGATCGTCTGGACAAATGCAGATGCCGCCATGCTCGAACCCGGATACACTCAATGCGTGCGCACAGAGCCGACTTTCCTGCGTCAGGGATACCTGCGGTTCCGCTCAATAGTAAACGCTGAGATCCATTCCCTCATAAAGATCGGCGACGTACTCACCATAGCCGTTGAACATCAGGGTGTCGATACGCTTGGCGAAGAGGCCGCCGCCAATCAGCCGTTCGGTTGCCTGGGACCAGCGCGGATGACTGACTTCAGGATTCACATTCGAATAAAAACCGTATTCATTGGGTGCCTGCTCGTTCCATGTTGTCTCCGGCTGTTGATCGGTAAAGGTCATGCGAACAATGGATTTGATGGATTTGAATCCATATTTCCATGGAACGACCAATCGGACTGGTGCTCCATTCTGATTGGGCAGCGCATCGTCATAGAGGCCCACGGCCATGATTGTCAGGGGATTGAGGGCCTCATCAAGACGCAGCCCCTCCCGGTACGGCCAGGGCAGCGAACGGGTTTTCTGCCCCCGCATTTCCTCGGGCCGATACAGTGTCTCGAACGCAACATAGCTGGCCGAATCATCCGGTTTGGCGTCCCGGATCATTGCACCGAGCTCGAAACCGATCCAGGGAATGACCATTGACCAGGCCTCGACACAGCGCAAACGATAGATGCGCTCCTCAAGCGGATAGGTTGCGATCAGGTCATCAATATTGCGTGTGCCGGGGTTGGCGCACATTCCGTCAATCTCGAGACTCCACGGTCGGGTTGTCAGGTTTGCAGCATGCTTACTGGGGTCATCCTTGCCAAACCCGAATTCATAAAAATTGTTGTATGTGGTGATGTCTTCAAAAGAATTGGGCTCGGCATCAGTTGAGAACCGACTGTTGGGAGCATCCGCAAACACACCCGCTGCCTGTCCCTGACTTCCCATCAGTCCAAGCACTCCGGCCCCCGCCGTGCCCTGTAAAACCTGCCGGCGATTGAGCCAGACTTCCCTCGGCGTGACATCATCCCGTGTCAGATCCGGCTTGAATGATTTTGACATGCCCTGTTCTCCCTTGCTCCAGAATGC
>JAPOSK010000303.1 GCA_026709725.1 Paracoccaceae bacterium
CTTCGTGAAATTAATGTTCGTGAAATTATGGGCAGATAAGAAGTTGCGGCGGAATCACGCGACAAGGGATTTGTTCCGTGATGAGCACGCCACTATCATGCTTCCGCGTGAGGCAGTCCTTTTTTCGGAACATTGGGTAAAGCAACGACAAGGCGAAGGTGTGGAGAATCCCATCAACGACATGTTCATCCAGCTTCGCAAGGAAATCGAAAAAGATATAGAACTCCGAAGAAAAAAGCGCATCTTCACCAAAAACGAAGATCTCGGATTGCGCCCCGACACAGTTCTGGATGTCGTGAAGAGGTTGGAGCATGTCGATTTATTTGGAATTGATGAAGATTTGAACGGCCGCCTTTTTGAGACATTCCTGAACGCAACAATGCGTGGCCGAGATCTGGGCCAGTTTTTTACTCCTCGTTCAGTCGTGAAGATGATGACCGAGATCGCTGAATTGCGGGTAACGCGGGAATATCAAGACAGAGTGTTGGACGGATGCTGTGGTTCGGGCGGTTTCTTAATTGAGGCGCTGACCGTGATGCGGAACAAGGTGCGTGAGAACAGCAGCTTCTCCGCGCAAGAGAAACATGATCTTATCGAACGAGTCGCGAACGACTGCATTTATGGTATTGACTACGGCAAGGATCCGCCCCTAGCCCGGATCGCACGCATCAACATGTATCTCCACGGCGATGGTGGGAGCCGGATCTACTATGCCGACGGCTTGGACAAATCTGTGGACGATAAGGCGATGGCCGATCCGGAGATCATCCAGAACATAGGGGAATTGCGAAGCGCCTTGAGTGACCATAAGTTTGATGTGGTGCTTACCAATCCTCCATTTTCAATGAAAAAGGAATCCAAAAACCCTTCCGAAAAGCGGGTTCTTGAACAGTACAGCCTAGCGAAAAGATCGAAAGCAACTTCCACGATCAGACCGTCTCTTCGATCAAGCGAGATGTTTTTGGAACGATATTGGGATGTCCTGCGTCCAGGGGGTCGGCTTATAACGGTTATCGACGAAACACTTCTGTCCAGCTCTGACTTCGGATACGTCAGAGAGTTCATTCGACAGCGTTTCCTCATCAGGGCCATAATCTCACTTCCCGGTGACACATTCAGAAGGTCGGGATCGCGGGTCAAGACATCTGTTCTTGTTTTGGAAAAGAAGGAATCAATCGAGGACACACAACCTAACTGGTTTTACTTTTTCGCGGAACACATCGGTTTGGACGATTTGAACACCAAAGCGTCCGAGCAGGACATAACGGAAGCGCGCCAGAAGGCCGAACGTGAAGCGCAAAGCATCATTGTGGGCTTTCGCGGTTATATGAATGGCAACAATGCCACGAACATCTTGGGGCCAGACCGCATCACGGACCGCCTAGACTTGCGGAACTGTGTGCCAATGTTCGGCCGTATGGCCGAGAGTTGGGAAGCCCATGGTGTGGAAGTCAAGAAACTGAGTGAAGTCGTGCGGGTCGTAGATAAACCCATGAGACCGTCTGATCACCCCGACGAGCTGTTTACTCTGGTAAAGGTGTCCTACAGTGGCAAGTGTGAGGTCGAAGGCGAAAAACAGGGTCAGAGAATTCGCCCGGCGACTATGCAGCGAATAGCAACCGGACAGATCATATTTTCCACGATCCGCGCCACAGACGGTGCTGTAGGCATCGTCCACCCAGAGTTAGATGGAGCGTTGGTTTCGGGAAGCTATACGGTGTTCATGTGTGATGAGCCACACGACGCAGCTTATCTGTGGTCAGTGCTTCGATCCCATGAACTGCGTGCGGACATGCAGTCTCTGTCGCCGGGGTCGGGTCGATACACCACTTATTGGCCGGGAGTGGGGGAAGTGTTGGTCCCATGGCCATCGGATGAGCGCAGAAAGGAAATCGGAGATGGTTTGATCGATTTGTGGGAAAGGGAGCGCGAATTGGTGAGGCACCGACAAGGCGCCCTTGCCCATCTTGAAATTCTTGGTGTCGAGTCTGAAGAAAGTCGCAGAAGATGGACGGTATCGAAGGCGCCACAGTGAGAGACGACATGACCAAACAAACCGAACCGCAGCCGAAGATCGTCAACCCGCGCTATGCTGGCG
>JAPOSK010000591.1:0-1296 GCA_026709725.1 Paracoccaceae bacterium
ACACCCGTGGCGATGCTCTCCCGGAGATCGGCGTTACAGGGCTCTTTCACGTTCGGGTGGGGGAGTGCCGTGCATCTCAAGACCGAAGGTGATGTTCTTGGCGACGGTCATGTTGGGATAGAGGGCATAGGACTGGAAGACCATGGCGATGTTGCGTTTGGAGGGATGCACGGCGTTCATCAGGGCCCCCTTGATACGAATTTCACCACGGGTAATCTCCTCAAGGCCGGCGATGATGTTGAGAAGGGTGGACTTGCCGCAGCCTGAGGGTCCGACCAGAACGAGAAATTCACCCTCATCGACAGCAATGTTGATATCGTGCAACACCTCAACCGGACCATAGGACTTCGTGGCGTTGCGAATATCGAGAAAAGCCATGACTACCCTTTCACTGATCCGGCCATCAGGCCGCGGACAAAGTAGCGACCGGCGACAATGTAGACAAGCAGGGTCGGCAGGGCTGCCAAAATCGCACCGGCGAAATGGACATTGTACTCCTTGACCCCTGTCGAGGACTGAACAAGATTGTTGAGGGCCACTGTCATGGGTTGGGAGGAGAAATCGGCGAATGAGGCTCCGAGAAGAAAGTCGTTCCAGATATTTGTGAATTGCCAGATGATGCTGACAACGGTGATCGGGCCGGAACTTGGCAGAAGGATACGCCAGAAAATCTGGAAGAAACCGGCCCCATCGATCTGGGCTGCCCGCACAAGTTCTGTCGGAAAGGCTGCATAGTAGTTCCGGTAGTAGAGTGTTGTGAAGCCGATCCCGTAGACCACATGAACCAGGACCAGCCCCCAGGTCGTGCCGGCCAGTCCGAAGATGCCAAGCACGCGGGCCATGGGAATGAGGACAATCTGGAATGGGATGAAACAGGCAAACAGCATCAGGCCGAAAAGGATTGTGTCGCCGCGAAAGCGCCATTTGGTCAGGACATAGCCATTCAGGGCGCCCAGAATCGTTGAGATCAGCACCGCAGGGACAACCATTTTGATCGAATTCCAGAAATAGGGTTTCAGTCCTGTGGCCTGAACCCCGACCTGGGCCTCTGACCAGGCTTTGTGCCAGGGCTCAAGGGTCCAGATTTCCGGGAGCGCAATCATGTTGCCGCCGGTGATCTCCCCCAGCGGCTTGACGGAGTTCACCAGCATGACGAAGAGCGGCAGCAGGTAAAAGAGGGCGAAGAGCAGCAGCACAAGATGGATGAGGGTTCTGGTCAATGGCCCGGTGCGGATTGCCGTGTCCTGGGTCATGACAGCCATCATCGCCGCTCCCGAAGCTCTGAATAGAGGTAGG
>JAPOSK010000591.1:1306-2096 GCA_026709725.1 Paracoccaceae bacterium
CGACCATCATGCTGATGACGATCGCCGCCATCAGCATGATGGTCGCTGATGCCGCCCCAATTCCCATCTGATTCCGGGTGAATGTATACGAGTACATGAATGTCGCCGGCAGTTCCGTCGCCCGCCCGGGGCCGCCGCCGGTCAAGGCAATGACGAGATCATAGGTCTTGATGGCGAGATGCGCCAGAATGACAAAGGCACTCAGGAAGGCCGGACGCAGAAGGGGAATGCAGATTCGCCGATAGAGATTCCAGTTTGATGCGCCGTCAATCTGGGCCGCCTTGAGGATTTCATTGTCGATTCCCCGCAATCCGGCGAGAAACATGGCCATGACAAAGCCGGATGTCTGCCAGACGGCAGCAAGGACCACCGTGTAGATGGCAAAATCCCGATTCTTGATCCAGTCAAACTGGAAGCTCGCCCAACCGAGGACATGCATTGTGTTCTCAAGCCCGATTCCCGGATCAAGCATCCACTTCCACGCTGTGCCCGAGACGATGAATGAGAGTGCCATTGGATAGAGATAGATGGGTCGCAGAACCCCCTCGCCGCGGATCTTCTGATCAAGAAAGATCGCCAGCACCAGCCCAATTGCCGTGCAGATCACCATATAGAGCACGGCAAAGACAGCCATGTTGTTCAGGGCGATATCCCAGTGTCGAAGTTGAAAGAGTTTGGAATAGTTCTCCCATCCCACCCATCCATAGCTGGGGAGAATCCGGCTGTCGGTGAATGAGAGGTAGGCTGTGAAGAGAATGAAGCCGTAGACAAAGACCAGTGTCATCGCCAG
>JAPOSK010000448.1 GCA_026709725.1 Paracoccaceae bacterium
GCGGGTATACACCAATGGATACGGCTGGCCGAAGTGATGGCCGCCGACGCTTCAGAGGACTCATGGCGGAAAATTGGCATCGATCCGAATGGTCTGGAGCATCGCACCTGGCTGGAAAGCGGGGATCAATGGATGCAACTGACCGAATCGCAGACACTTCGTTCAACAGAACCGCACATTCCGGAAAGGCTCAGGCGCCGTGTTGCCGAATTTTGCGGACAATCCAATCGATCTCCATTGGGAATTCTTATCGAGCGTCCGGCACCCAAAGGCATGACGGATGCATTCGCAGACGGGCTGAGGGAGATCTCGGGTGACGTGAACATCTTCCATGTGAGCGGTGCAGAATGTGCAGTTGCGGCCTCCATGCTGGCCCGGGAGCTGGGCCGGGACTCTCAACGGCCCGCCTGGCTTGATGCCGTTCCGCCAATCGAGATTGAGATAAGGAAAAAGAACAATCCTGGCACACGCTGGCCAGGCATAATCTCCGAAAACGAAAGGATTCCAGCTGGCGAATTGTATGTTTCCCGTGATCGGGATGATCAAACCGTGGGAATTGCACCCGGAGTCAATGAGATCTGTCTGCACCTCCGTCGCGGAAGTCCCCGCAAGGAGAAGTACAGCCGTGTCCCGATCAGGCCCAGTGAGCATCGTCGACATGTTCGCGCAATCGCACGAACGCGCCCGCTCTCAGGCGAAGTTCAAATTCAAATCGTCGAGGACCACGACGATGGGCAACACCGTCCGGTATCAAGAGTCAGGTGGAGCGAACTGCACAGCGAAAAACCCAAATCACTCATGTCCATTCCCGAACTTTATATATTCCCGGCGAACGAGGACAAGTGGCAAGAATTGGAGCGACTGCTCAGGGAGGTGGTCCAGCGGGATGCTTGGGGACAGAAGATACCCATTGATTTGAAAGACAGGCTGTATGTCACCACTCAAGGACAATGGAAAAGAGGAGAATTTCCTCTGGGTTCGGATGGAAAACCGCCACGATTTAAAGATTCTTCCCGCTACAAAGCGGTCTGCAGACTTCTGAAGGAGTCCACGGATATATTGACTCGGGATCTGGAAAATTATGTTCGCAATGGGGATGGAACAGGCCTTGATGATAAGTCAGTGAACAGATTGCATATGGCATTGACCTGGCTTTTTGTCGGCTGCCCGGAACTGCCCGTGAAAATCCTTCTCGAAGCTATTCGCAGTCCGGGAGGAAGTGAGGGTCGTGCGCTGCGGATGATGGCGAGGCCTGGTTATGTGGCATGGTCAATCTATTCGGGGTTCGGTCGTGCTGTGAAGGGCGAAGCGGAATTGAGAGTCGCTTTTGATGAACTTATCACGCGTTGGGAGCGTGACAGGAATGGAGAGCAGGACAGATTTCTACTTGCCGCGGTCACTCACCCATTGGCCCGGCGACTGTCCGCCACCAATGTCTTGAATGAGGACAGGGATCGGTTTGAGAGGGTAAAGGGTTTTCTCGACCGGCATCTCGAAAACCTCATGGACAACCGCTGTGATCGCAGAGCGGGAGGCAAACGGCCGAGTCTGGAATTGAAATACATTACCATGGGATACCGGGGACTTTGCCAGGTTCGTTACAAGAATCCCGAGTGGTTTCCGACTGATAGCGAAAGCGCAAAACGGATACACGCTCAACTGCTGGAGGCAACAGCCGAACGCAATCGCAATCAAGAACTTGTTGAGAAGAGTGCGCCCTACCTGATCGGGGAGGGCGAGGATCCCACAATGCCGTATGGATTTTGAGCAAATGGATGTCCGGGATGCCCGCTGAAATTCATTCGGGCGGCATTCGCATCAATCAATAATAGGTGCCCTGCACCGTTCTGAAGCAGTGATGACTGGTGGGTGATGCAGCCCGGACAGAGGCAGTTATCGGCGGGCGGGTCATGCCGCTCCTCCCCGACAGCAGGATCCGATGTTTGCGTCCGCCCATACCCCTCTGGCCCTTGGGGCCAGAAGTCGACCCATCGGAGCATGTCATGGTCAGCGACTTCAGATGAAGAGGCGCAACCCGAACGTTGACAGTTCGGCGAGTATGCTCCTGAGCAGGTCGGCACGATCCTGTCCGAT
>JAPOSK010000537.1 GCA_026709725.1 Paracoccaceae bacterium
CAGTGCTTTTCGACACACACATCTTTGTCGACTGGTCTGCCCGCAGCGAACCAAGCCCAATAAAGGAATCCGCGGATGCAATCTGGTGGGCTGTTGCCAGGAGCAAGGATGACATATCGACCTGCTATGCCCGTACCCGACACTGTGCCATGAAGCGTATCAGGGAATTGATCCGAAACGAGATCAACGCGGACAGACGGGTGCTGATCGGGTTTGATTTTGCTTTCGGTTATCCCAAGGGTGTGGCCGGGTGTTTGGTTAAAAACGCCACCGCCCTTGATCTGTGGAAATGGCTTGCGACGGAGATCCGTGATTGCTCCAATAATGACAACAATCGCTTCGAGGTTGCCTCGAAGATGAACGAAATAATCAACGAAAATGGTGCAGGCCCATTTTGGGGAAAGCCCAATAATCCGAAAAAGGATCCGAAAAAGGAATATCCGTCCATTCCATCCCGCAAGACGGAATGTGCAGGGCATCAACCGCCGGAGTTTCGCATCACTGAGGAAAAAGCGAAAGGTGCAAAATCAGTCTGGCAACTGTCTGGTGCAGGTGTTGTGGGCTCGCAAGTCCTGCTCGGGTTGCCGCATCTGAGTCGCCTCATTGCTGATTCAGACTTCAAGGAACACACCGTTGTCTGGCCTTTCGAGACCGGCCTCAGGCTGCCGAAACATGAGAAAAAAGTCGTGATTGTCGAGATTTACCCCTCCTTGCTCAGAGAGGAAATCGAGAAGAACAGAAATGAAGACGAGATCCGTGATCGTGCTCAGATGCGCGTCACAGCAGAAGCGTTTGCAGGGCTGGATGCGCGCGGCGGGCTTGCTCCCCTGTTCAACGGAGCAGAGGGCCTCACCGACTGTCAAAGAAAAGTAATTGAAACCGAGGAAGGATGGATCCTTGGCCTCGGTCATGAAGAGTCGCTCAGGGAGATTTTGCGGTAGGGGCCTGATGCAACTGCTGCCGGTGAAATGGCAGTGCTATCGATTTTGTGTCGGAAGATCACGAATGGACAATGACATGTCACGGTCATGTTTTGCGCATGATTAATGTTGACCATCCATCAAGGACACACTCTCTTTCAAGCGCAAATCCTGTCTCCTGACAGGCGGCACGGGCCTGGTCTGCCTGGTCCGCAAGGAGGCCGGCGAGCACAATCCTGCCATTGGCCCTGCAGTGGGCCGCAAGGTCTTTGGCGAGTCCGAGGATGGCACCGAGCAGCAGATTGGCCATGATCAGATCATATGGCCGGTTCTGCCGGTGAATGGGATGATCAAACCCATCGGCGACAGCCAGTGAAACACGATCTGTCATTTCATTGGCTTCCAGGGTCGCTCTCGCTGTTGCAATTGCGCGCTCATCCCGGTCTGTCGCAATGACAGCCTGTGCTGGCCAGCACCGTGCACTTGCCATGGCCAGTATGGCGGTACCACAACCGAGATCGCAAATTCCTGTGGGCCGGAATCGGCATGTGGCCAGATGATCAATGGCCATCAGACAGCCCTGGGTCGTCGCATGGCGACCGGTTCCGAACGCCTCGGACGCCTCAACGCAAAGCGGATGCAAACCGCCGGGTGTCTTCTGTCCGGATGCGCTGCTGTGGACCCAGAACCGCCCGATCTCAAGGGGTGGAAGCATTCGTTGTGACTCAATGACCCAATTCCGGTCGGGGAGGGTTTCAATGACAAATGGATGCCTCCCGACATTCATCGCAATGCAATTCAGGGGTTCCGGGTCTGGGTTTGCAACAAAATATGCCGTGACTTCCCATAGATATGGATCAAGGACTCGTGATGTGATGGCGACTGGTGGCAGACGGAGTTCTTCCAGCGCCATCTCGGTCCTAGTGACAGCGTCCCGATCACTGGTCCTGAGTGTTGCCGTATATGTGGTCATGATCTTTGGATTCAAGATGTTGCCGATTTCCACTATCCTTCATAGTTCCTGCAAGATGCAATGGCTATAATCAGGCGCTGAATGGGACGCCCTCTCAATGATCTTGAGCGGGTTTGGATTGGATTATGTCCATTGCCGCCCACAAGAACACAGAGAGCCAATATAAGGGTTCTGCCTTGGTTTTGGTGAAA
>JAPOSK010000032.1 GCA_026709725.1 Paracoccaceae bacterium
CGGGGAGTTACACGATCGGGCCTTGATGATGAATGCACTGCCTGTGGGTGGATGAAGACAGGCCGGCACCATGACGTCATCTCATGCTGACACACATGTTACCCTGCGTGAACTCGGACTGCGCGATGGTTTGCAGATGGCCAGGTCCTGTCCATCGACAAGGCAGAAACGCGAATGGATCCGGATTGCCCATGATGCCGGAGTGCGGCATCTGGAGGTCGGCTCTTTTCTGCCACAGGACCGGTATCCGCATTTTGCTGATGTGCGGGAGCTGATCGCGCAGATCGGGGGCCTTGATGACTGTGTTTCTTCAGCCCTTGCACTGAATGAGCGGGGTGTCGATGATGCTCTTGCCACGGCTCTTGATGAGATTGTCCTGACAGTGTCGGCAACGGACGGCCACAGCATGGCCAATATCGGGAAGACAACCGAGGAAGCACTCAATCTGGTTCGCTATACTGAGTTGGCGCGACGCCTTGCCGGGTGCAGATTGCGGCTGGTGGCGACGATCCCGGTTGCGTTTGGCTGTTCAATTGCCGGCCCGGTCAGGCCGGACGATGTCATTCGCCTTGCCTGTACATGTCTTGAGACCGGAGCTGATGCCATTGCTGTTGCCGATACTGTCGGCTACGCTGGCCCGAGGCAGGTTGCCGGTCTGTGTCGGTCCCTGCTCAAGAGGATTGGGCCGACACCGCTGATCGTGCATCTTCACGACACACGCGGAACGGGCATTGCCAATGCCTATGCAGCACTTGAGGAAGGAGTCAGGATACTTGATGGGACCATGGGAGGGCTCGGTGGCTGTCCCTTCGCTCCCGGTGCGACAGGAAACATCGCGTTCGAGGACCTTGTCTATCTCTGCGAGCGCTGTGGTTATACCACTGGTATTGATCTTGAGCACCTCCTGGGCATTATCCCCATCATTCGAGACAGCATGCCGGATGAAACCATCACCGGAACGCTTGGGCGGGTCGGACCTCCGGCCAAAATCCCCTGGTCAGAGCAATAACAGGATTTGTGCAGCCGCATCGGATTGTCCGGAAGTCATTGAATTCACAATACAGGTCAGGAGAGGATCTTATCCCCGTCCCATACTGGCATAGAGTGCAGCATTGCCGCCCGCCGCAGTTGGATCGATACAGAGATGGCGTTCGAGGCGGCAGCAGGGCCCCATGTCTTCCGCATTGACTGACAGCGGAATTATGGGGCCACCCCGCCGGGCGAGAGCGTTGCGGGTTGCCCGGATATGTGCTGCGTCACCCCAAAGCGCGACAAGGTCAAGGTCCTGGAGCCGAATCAGGTTCTCGGTCGGCAGAGTGCCGTCGATGGAATTCTCGCCATCTGCACCGGGGGTTACGATCAGTCTCTGGCACCCGTTCCGTCGGGCAATCTCTGCCTGCCGGTTTGCACTGTCAGGTCCCGGACCGAGACAGAGGACAGTTCCGCGGGCAAATTGCGAAAGTGTGTTGGCTTCCCCGGTTGGGCCGGGCATGGTGCATGGCGAACCAGTAACTGTTCGATATGTTTGCAGTTCAGTGAGGCAGGCCTGAACATCGGCAAAGGGGGCGATGTGTGACCCCGATGGCGTAACAGCGACGGGTCTGTGGGGCGCGGATTGCTGGAATGCCCCGAGGTAATGTGGGCCACCTGCTTTGGGGCCAGTGCCGGAGAGGCCCTCACCTCCGAAGGGTTGTGAGCCGACCACGGCTCCGATCTGGTTTCGGTTGATGTATATGTTCCCCGCTTCCACAGAATGGGCCAGTGTTCTGGCACGATGATCGATGCGGGTGTGGGCACCAAAGGTCAATCCGTATCCGGAGCGATTGATATCATTGATGATCTGCTCCAACTGATCCTGTCTGAATCTGGCAATATGCAGGACGGGCCCGAAGATCTCCCGTTCCAGATCTCCGATACCAGCAACACGTATGACGGATGGTGCTACAAAATTTCCCCCGGGAGCCGGGAGTTCAAAAAGGAGACGTCCGGCTGCACGGGCATTGTTGACATATGCAGTGATCTCCTGATTGCCAGCCACGATCCTGGCAGTTCCAAATTCGATCGTGGACGATATTGGCGGG
>JAPOSK010000349.1 GCA_026709725.1 Paracoccaceae bacterium
CATCTCTGCATCCGTCCGGGGGACAGTGACCCGGATATAGCCGCGCATGTGCCCAACTCTTCGCCCCCGCATTCCCTGTGCTGCCAGTCCCCGTGCAATCCATGCGGCATCCGGAAATGAAGCCAGAACAAAATTCGCCTGTGAGGCCAGCGGCACCCCACCCGCCTTAAGCATCATGTCCGCAAGGGCCGGTCGCCAGCGGCAGGTCTGTTCAATGTGGGCGTTGAATGCAGCCTGACCGAACTGCAGGCACCGCTGCGCAATCGCAATGGATGGACCGGTCAGTGGATAGGGTCCGCCCGTATTGCGCATGGCCTTGATCCTGCCCGCATTCCCGAGCGCAAAACCGACGCGCAAGCCTGCCAGACCCCAGGCCTTGGACATTGATCGAATCATCACAGTGTTTGATTTCTCAAGCATTCGTCGTGTGTAATCTTCATCGGCATAGTCAAGGTAGGCCGCGTCCAGCAGAAGCGTGACACCCGGTGGCAGCGCATCAGCGAGCCGTTCGATCTCGGCTGTCGCAAAGGCATGACCGGTGGGATTGTCCGGCGATATCAAGACGACCAGAGCAGTGTTCTCAGTGATGTGTGCAAGAATGTCCTCATGCGGCATACAGCCCCACTCATACTCGATTGGCACAAGTTTGGCATGAGCCATGCGGGCATAGGCCGGGATCATTTCAAATGTCGGCACCGGAAAGAGAATTTCCTGCCCCGGCATGACAAATGTCCGCATCACGCGGTCAATGGCATCATCTCCACCGGTGGTGGCAAGAACACAGTCCGGATTCGCGCCCAGACAGTCTGCAAATGCCTGCTCAAGGAGTGCCGGGCTCGCGTAACGGCTGATGAGATCAGGAGCGAGTGCGGTCTTGTCAAGAACCTCCTCTCCAGGGGGTCGGCCCTCGTTATTGGCCAAATCAAGTGCCGTTTGCATGGGATCTCAGGGTACAATTTGCTGTGGTCTGGAGACAATCAGATCTGTTGCCCCTCTGGACCGCAATGCGAGGATCAGACCGGGCAGATCTGCTTTTGGAACCGCCGCCCGAATGGCATAACCGCTGTTGCCATGGAGTTTGGCAACTGTCGGTTCACGCATGCTTGGCAGGATGGCAACCACCGCGTCAAAATCTGCCTGGGGAACATTGAGCTCCAGCATGACCCGCTGTCGTGCCGCCAGCACAGATTCGAGGAGGAGGAGGATGTCATCGACTTGCGACCGCTTGTCAGCATCATCCAAAACGCACGGATTGGCATAGAGTCGTGTTGATGACTGCATCAACGTATCAACAATCGTTAAACCATTCCCGCGCAACGTGTCTCCTGTTGAGATATTGTCAACGACAAGATCTGCATCTTCAGGTGGAAAAGCCTCGGTCGCCCCGAAAGACTGCACCACGGTTCCGTCGATTGACTGCTCCGCAACCCAGCGCTTTGCCAGTGTCACATACTCCGATGCCACCGTCAGATGCACGCCATCCGGGAGTCGTCCATTGTCAAGCAGGACCGGGGGTGCTGCCGCCACAATGCACACGGGATTCAGGCCGGTATCAAGCAACTCAACCAATTCAAGATCAAGTTCGGCCACCCAGTCGGCCCCGGCAAAACCGATATCCCGTGAGCCGTTGTGCAGCATCCTGACCACATTCTGCGGTTTGAGCAATTTTGCCTCCAAACCCGACCACCCCATGCGCGGTCGGTAGTTTCTCATCCCGAAACTGATATCGATTCCGGCATCGGTCAACAGCGTCGCCACTGCGTCCTGCAATCGGCCTTTTGGAATCGCTATGCGGAGTCCTGCCTTCTCCATTCCTGCTTCCTTCACCCCAGATTCCCCCCTGGCCAGCACGACGAACCGATCAGGTCTTCGTATCCAGCAATCGTGTCCAACGTACTCATGCACATGAAAAAAACCGACATCCTCAATGGAGCCGGCACCGAGAGAGATCTGTCTCCAGCACTAGACCATCACACGGCATCCGGCACAGCGTGATCATGACGGTGATCCATGTTGTCTATTCGAAGTTGCTTCATGATGGAATCCAGTTTCCAATCACTGCGAAAAATGTCA
>JAPOSK010000153.1 GCA_026709725.1 Paracoccaceae bacterium
GATGACCGTGAAACCCGCGGTGTCATTGGACCTTGCCCACGATCTCCAGGAGGTCCGGAAGCGTGCGTTCCTTCAGTCGGTCACGCCGCGTGCTGCCCCTGGTCCCGCCATCGGCAAACACCTTCGAGACCTCCCGATCCTGCACGTCGGCGGGGGCAGATCGGGCTGCCTTCCACGTCCACCGCGATGTGCCGCTTCCGTCCCCTGATCTTCTTGCCGGCATCGGACCCCGAAGGCCCACCGCTTTCCGTCGTCTTCACCGATGGACTGTCGATGATCGCTCCTGCGCCCGTGCCAGGGTCCCGTCATTGCGCCAGGCGCAGAAATGAACGGCGGACGACAGGGCGGCCTGCGTCGCCACCGGCACCCCGACGACAGCAGGGACCGGATCGCATCGAACACCCGTCGAGGGTCCGTCGCCCGAGACCGGCCCTGGTCTCGGGACCGCCGGGGCGATCAGCGCCCCCGCCGCATCCGTCAGATCGTCTTGCCGATCATCATGCGCCCGGCGATACCGCGCCCGGGTGGCCTCGGTCCAGGCCACGCTACCCTCCAGCGTCGGTGTCAAGACTCCCGACAGGGTACCACAGCCCGAGGCCACACGAGACGGCAGGAACAGACACTGAGTGTCTACAAAAGTGCCGTGGGCGGCAAAGGCCCTTGCAACGATGCCGTGGAACCGTAGTTAGTGATGTTCCTCGACCAAACGGTCCCAGAGCCGGTGCTCACGCCGGCCACAGGTCTGGCGCACCGTGACTGCGCGCAGGTCAATGGACAAATCTGGGCTCAGAAAAACCACCATGGCAGACACACTGCCAGATTCAAAACGAAATAGCCGGACCCGAAATCACCAATCACCGCGCTATCGTCACCAAGCAAACAATAAAATCGCCTTGGGCGATGCCGGTAGTTCTTTGACAGGAAGATACTGTTGGCGCTACATTGTTATGCAGCGGCCTAGCCGTCCGCGCCGTCCACACTGGCAAAACCCCCTCGGGCAGGCTTCTTCGATCTAACGACAATCCCTGGTCGTTCTCTCACGTGCCAAGGATCAAGTGGACACATCCTGTTCGGCACCGACGGAGCAACGAGCCATGCGGATTTACTTCCGAAAAATTGAGCGCGCAAAGAAGTCTGCCAAGGCGTTGGCGGCTTCAGTGGATGGACTTAAGTTTTCCGCAGCGCGGGAAACGCTCTCTGCACTTACTGGATATCGCGACTGGCACGAACTGGAAAAAACTATCGGCCGAGATTCGGTAGAAATGCACAGCATCTCCGGGCAAGAGGATCAGCCCCGGCCTGATGTTGTCTCTCTGACACTCAAATTGTCGGATCTACTTGGTCTGTCTTTTGGCGATGGGCTGTATGCGCTGGCGGAGATGAGGTTACCAGGAATTGGAATCGGAAACCTTGAAGCCTACGAGGCGATGTGGCTTCGCCTCTTCAAGAAAACACAACCCCTTTGGGACGGCGAACGCTCGTCTGGCACGGTGGTAAGGGTCAATAGCCCCGGCTGGGAGGGAGTAGGAGCGATAGCGATACTCAAGAAGTATGGTAGGCCGACCGACCTCATCACACACCAAGCGCCGAATTCGATGGTGGCCGATTTTGAGGTCGTATTTCCAAGAAGTCCGTTATCATTGTTCGTGCCGGCAAGGCTGAAGCTGCCCTACGGAGTCTGGACGGAGGAGGATGGGTCGAAGGTACTGTTTTCGCGCGACTACAAGCCCCTTTGGCGATTGACGGACGGCAAGAAGGCGGAAAGGCTTCAACCATGGCTTTGGATCAAATCGATCGACCGCCAATACTTCTGGGACGACAGGAATCGCCCTTGGGGGTCTGTTCGCCGCTTGGAAGAAGAAGAAAACTGGCTTCACGGGTTTGGCATCCACTGTCTACCGAAGCTGGTCGATACACTTCCCGATCTCATCTTCGATAGTAACTTGCGTACCGTCGGGGACGCCGTCGAACGACTGGCCGAACGAGAACGAGTTGCCGCAATTTGAACTTCAGCGAGACGAACGCGTAGATCGCTCTTGAGTTCTCCGCTAGAAAAGACTAAGCGGA
>JAPOSK010000084.1 GCA_026709725.1 Paracoccaceae bacterium
TCAAGGTCAAGGACGGGACCGTGTTCAATGTCACACGCACTGATCGCTCGTAGCAACGACCTTCGGCGCCTGCAAAAGGAGGGCTACACGCTTCGCATTGTCGACCAAGCCTACCTCATGGTCGACAATGTCCCGTATGTGACCGCTCAGGGCGAGGTTCATGAAGGCACTCTCGTCATGGACCTCACCTTGAATGACGACGTCACGGTGAAGCCGACCACCCACGTCGCCAATTGGACCGGGGAGTTTCCTTACTGCGCCAACGGCGAGAAGCTTGTCGCGCTGCTCCACGAAGGCACCGATAAATCTTCGTTGTCGGATTCGCTGCAGCCCGTTTTCCAGTTCTCAGCCAAGCCCGATGGCGGTGCCTACAGGGACTACCATCACAAGGTAACGACCTACGCCGAAATTCTTGGCCGTGAGGCCCGTCAACTCGACCCGAACGCGACGGCTCAACAGTGGAAGGTGTCAACCGACCACGAAGATGACGAGAGCGTCTTTCATTTTGCGGACACCGCCTCAGCGCGCCAGAACACGACCGGCCTCGCCCGGAAGCTTCAGCCCGAGCGCGTAGCCATCGTCGGTGCCGGCGGGACCGGCTCCTATGTTCTCGACTTCGTTGCGAAGACATGGGTGCGGGAAATCCATGTATTCGACGACGACCCGTTTCTCCAGCACAACACCTTCCGTTCGCCCGGGCCCCTTGCCCGAGAGGAAATAGAAGGGGGCCCGATCAAGTCGACGTTTCATGCCGAAAGGTACGCGTCCGTTCACAAGGGCATCGTCGCCCACGAGACATGCGTCGACGACACCAATGTCGGGCAGTTGGGCGACTTCGACACGGTTTTTCTCTGCATGGACGGCCATCCGATCAAGGAGAAAATCCTGGAAATCTGCCTGGCCAACGAGACCCTGCTCATTGACGTTGGCATGGGATTGCATCGCACGGGCGGTTCCCTCGCCGGCACGCTGCGAACGACCGCGTTCCACTCCGGCCATCGTGACCACGCCGAACACTGCATGGATTTGGCAGGCGACGACGCGGGGGGCGAATACGATCGCAATGCCCAGTTTGCGGAGCTGAATGCGCTGAACGCCGCGCTCGCAGTGATCAAGTGGAAGAAGGTTCGCAGCTTCTACAACGATCTGGAACGGGAACTCAACTGCGAATACGTCATCGACGGCAACAGGCTCATCAATTCCTTCTGCCTCGGCCCGCCTTCATGAAACTGCGTCAAATCACGCCTGAATTCGTCGATGAAATCCCCCCGGGAATTGGAGCATGGCATACTCTACATCTGCTGCCGCTACCGGGCTGTGAAGCACCTGTGCGCATGTGGCTGCGGCGTCGCCGTCAACATACCACTGTATCCCACCGGCTGGACCCTGATCTGCGACGGCGTGTCGGTCAGCCTGTGGCCGTCCATCGGCAACTGGAGCGAGAATTGCCAGTCGCACTACTGGATCCGAAATAACAGGATCGAATGGGGTCCGAAGTGGTCCAGAGGCAGAATCCGAAGGGGAAGAAAAGCCCGAGAACTGGAACTCGATCAGTACTTCAGGGCCACCGCTGCACCTCGAATGGATCAAGCTGCGCGTCCAAAATTTCACAGCCCCAGACTTATTGATCGACTAATGCGACGCTTCAATCGGCTCTTGGGCGGCAAGTAGCCCTCTGTTCTACTGCTGCAAATCTTCAAAGTAGTACTCCATGTTCGCAACGCTGTACGGCTATGGACGGCAAGGCCGATCATCGGGCGGCACCGAGATTCCCAATGTTGACCGGCTCGCAAGTTCACCCCGCCCTCAGGCTGAGCTTATGCCAACGGGGTTACGCATAATTATTTCATTGATCTTTCTTGACGAAATAACATGCAAAATTCCAGTATTTTAGTTGTAGATATACGGGCCTTGGTTTCCGTCACTGTCCACCACATGTGTCGCTAGCGATTAGATATGTCCAGTATTGATGGCACATGATTTGTCCGCTTCCGTTGCGGTTGCGGTCCAATTGTCCCCAGGGGTGGGTCCGGTCGCGTCGCAGCGGTTCACGCGGCCTTGCTGGTG
>JAPOSK010000542.1 GCA_026709725.1 Paracoccaceae bacterium
CCAATGGTATGGAGGTATTGCAGCGGACATCTTCCTGCACACGCCGGGAAATCCCGTGGGCACTGAAGATGGCCCCGGCCGGAATCTCCTCGACTTCCTCCACGAAGATGGAGCCCACCCGGTGCGGCCTTTCAACGACATGCCGCTTGCGGATGATTTCACGCCGGACATGGACCGGTGATCCACAGAGTTTCAGATCCCGCTCGACGATGTCGACGGCGCGGACAACGCCGGCACGGAACTCCCGGGGGCGGGCATGATGATCCGGATCGGTTGTTTCTCCGGACCTTGTCAATCGCTGCTGTCTCAATGGGTCCTGATCCCGTTGCGCCCTAACGCGTCGCGGGTCGCTGTACGCGATCGCTCCTGCTGCCATGGTGAATTCACTGGTCACTGGCAGCGGCATCCCGTCCGTTCGGGCAGGGATCTGGGATCGGTGCATGCCGGGCTCCCTGCATCATGCAACCATGCGTTCGGGTTCGGCGGCAGCCGGTGCAGGGGGGGGGTCAGGGTCCCGCGATTGCGCCGACGCTGTTCATAGAGGCCAAGGGCATGGACAGGAAAATACCGGCGGTAGAGCTTGTAGTCGAGGAGGGCAGTGCGGAAAAAGACACCGGCCATGTCCTGCTCAGGCCAACTGCCGTCGGCGTCCTGCGCATCGACGAGGAAAGCGGTTCCCCGGGTGATGGCGGTCCAGTCCGGACTGCCGGCCTCAAGGAGCGCAATCAGTGCCCAGGCTGTTTGAATGTACTGGCCCTCAGGGTGGGGAGCATAGGTTCCGGTGTGACAGCCACTGAGATGTTCGCCCCAGCCACCGTCCTCGCGCTGCTGGGCTACGAGCCAGCGGCAGGCGGCGATGATGGCCGGGTCTCCCCGGTTGGCACCGGTCGCAATCAGGCCACGGATGCCGAACAGGGTCCCATAGACATACTGAACGCCCCAGACCCCCCGCCAGGAACCATCCTCTTCCTGGACCCTTCGCAACCAGGTGCTGCCCCGGGCGATGGCATCGGTCATGGAGCCTGCATCGCCGACATCGGGAAACCGATGCTGAAGGACATCAAGGGCGGCAAGACAGGATGCGGTGCATTCGACAAAGGAGTTTTCGGTCATGGATTCGCCAAACATCTCGGCCGGATTCATCCACTCCAGCCCCATGACGGTTCGTTTGCTCTCATAGCTGCCAAAGCCCCCATCCCGGTTCTGGCTCTGGAGCAGGAACTTCGCTGCGTCAGCAAGGACGCCCGGGTCCGTATCGGAGCCCTGGGCGGCCACCAGTCCCAGAACGGCTTCAGCGGTGCAGTCACTGACTGGCCAGCCATGCCAGCCCCCGGCAAAGCACCAGCCCCCCTTGGGGTCGGCCCGGAAGGCTTCGCGGTAGCCGGGGAAACTCTCGCGAATCTGTTCCCGAAGCAGAAATGCCGCCCCCTTTCGGGAGGCTTCGTGGACCCGGTCTGTGGCCGGGGCTGTGGCCAGGGCCTGCAGGGCAAAGCCGGTATCCCAGGAGCCGCTGCGGGCCCCGGTGACCCTGAGCCCGTCCTCCTCATCCTCCCACAGCCACCCTTCGAGTTTGCCAAGGGCGGCGTGGCAATCCTCATCATCGGGATCTTGCAGCCACAGCGACAGAATGTTCAACAGGCCACTGACGGGTGAGATGCTCGTGTGGTTGGTGGTGCGCAACTCCCAGCGAATCCGCTCAAGCATGTCCTGCACACAGCGGTCGCGCAGTGCCTTGCCATGCACCCGATCATAGAGGCGGGCCAGCTGATAGCCGATCCGCAGGGCCAGCGTCGGTCGGGCAAAAAGATCGCCATCGCGGAGGCGACCGCGGGATCGGGCAAATGCCGCCCTTTCGTAGCCCCCGGGGTACAGCTCATCCCGCAGTGCCAGGATGTCGGCGGTCAGGGGCATCTGGAACCGCCCGGCATAGATCGAGGACATGGCCATGTAGATCAGACGCGTGTGACAGTACCAGTTTGAGGGATGCAGGACGAGTGATTTCGGCAGGAACCAGAGTTCCGGCAGGAGGGTGTTGACCCCCTTCCAGTCGTAGAGATTCAGGAC
>JAPOSK010000302.1 GCA_026709725.1 Paracoccaceae bacterium
ATTTTGAACCTTCTTGGTCCCCTTTCAGATGCAGATATTGAGTAGTTGTGTATGTCGATGTTGCGCAAAGTGTTGCCCTGAACATCCGCCTGGGTGGTCATGCATTCAAAAGGCTTCAATTTCTCTTTGCTGGTGCTCGGGTGCTCCTTGATGCACCCCCACCATCGCGCGACATCCGAGCGGCTTTCCACGACGGAACCCTTGCCCTTGACAAACAACATGTTGGCGCAAGCGCCCCAATGAATGTCGGCAAGGGAAAATTCGCCGCAAATAAAATCACCGCGAATGGCGCCGCCCCTGTCTTGCAGGCGTTTGGCCAGCACATCGAAAGCGGCTCCCAGTTTTGCATCATCGTCGTTCTCCATCGCCGGCTGCACGACTTCGGTCGCGTATTGCGTCCACTGGTACATCTGTGCTCGAACAACGCCGTTTCTAATCACCAGAGACGGCCCGAACCCCTTGTCGTCCATGTAGGACAGGATTGCGCTCTGACCGGTGACTACAAAATCTTTGTGGCAAAGTATCGGACCGACACCCAGCGGGGAACGGACCTGCACGTCCTGGGAAGAAGGATCAAACAGGATGCAGGTTACATCCATTCCTTTCTCTCCGCCCGTAAACAGGCATTTCGCCGTATTTACACATGAAGGTGCGCCCCACAATTCAATGCGGTCCCGTAAACGATCACCAACAGCCATTATTGTCTCCTCGTTAAATTGTAGTGTTTAAGGTTGACGTTAAAAACGATTGATAAAAGTTGAATTCTGAATGAATAAAAAAATCCGCCCGTTCTGAAAAGAGGGCCTTCAGAACGGGCGGAAACGCAACTAATCAGCGATATAGCGAATCAGGCGGCAGACGCGGTGAGCGTGTCGTTCGGATTCGCCTTCCCTGCGTAACCGGTTTTCTCGTTGATGCGTCTGGCGATTTCCTTTTCGCCTTCGGTCGCAAAACGCTCATCCCACGCAGCCAGCCGCTTGCGCATATACATATGCCACAACGGCGGAACCAGTGCCATGGCGAACAAAGTGAAGTAGCCCCATCCGGTGTTGGGTGCACCCACTTCATCCAGTTCCCAGAAATGGGTTTCCCCGCGGTCGTGGTGGTCGGCTTGACGGCCAATCTCGATAAAGAACCAGCTGGTGAACGCCGTGGCGTTGTCCCATGAATGCCGGTACTCAATCGGTTCGCCTTTCTCGCGAATCAGGCCGTAGTGCTCGAGGTAATTGAGGGCTTCCAGTTCAAAGTTGGAAATGAACCACACAATCGCCAGGCAGCCAATGCCAACCCAGCCTCCGGCATAGAAGAACAGCGCGAGTGAAGGCAGGCTCATCATAAAGCCCCTGATCCAGCGGTTTTGCCATGACAAAAACGGCACACCCATCTTCTTGAGCCGCTGCTGCTCCATTTCAAGCAGGAATTTGGACTGCCCGAAATAGCTCAGCGGAAGGTGCCCGTACATTGTCCGGCCACGCGGAGCCGTTGCCGGATCATCTTCCGACGCCAGTTCCAGGTGGTGGTTGTAAACGTGGGCATAGCAGAAATGGCTCGAACCGGACAGACCCATCATCAGTCTTGAGATAATGAAGCCGAAGCCCTTGGTATGCGACAGTTCGTGGCCATAGATAATGCCAATGCCGGCAAAGATGCCGATGGAGCACGTGGCGCCAATCAAATCAAGCCCGGTAATCCCGTTGGTGTATGGCAGTACACCCCAAACCATGGTGGTTACCTCAACAGGAACCCCTGTGACATATTGAAAGATGCGCCATGCCAGCACAACTTGCAATACAACGAAGACCGGGAGCATGAAATACATGACACCGTTCTGAAGTCCCGGAATACCGTTGGTATTTCCATCGTTGTCAAAGCCGGCGCCACGGCTTTGAAACTTCATCGCGGTATCAATGAAGATGCCCGCCACCAGCAACGCGACGCCGACCCAGCTGAAGATGCCGCCGAGGACTACCCCGAACATCGCAACCAGGATCAACAGAGGCGCAAAGAAGTAACGCGCATTAATCATTAATTTTTTCATACCTTTTAGTACCTCCTATAAGTGA
>JAPOSK010000567.1 GCA_026709725.1 Paracoccaceae bacterium
GTGCTGATCAAGGGGCTGACCATCCAGGGCCGCCGCCCGTTTGGCAAGGGTGACTTCCCGCTCGATATCGCCGTATGAGCGGCCAGCCAGGGCGGTCGACAGAATGTTGATCCACTTTTTGGCCTTTGGGGCTGTGCCCTCAAGCAATTTTTCCAGAAACACCCGCACCCCTTCGGCTTCGGCGAGATCAAAATGCACCTGTTGCTCAAAGCGGCGCCATGCAGCCGGATCCAGCAGGTCTGCATGGTTGGTCGCGGCGATCAGGAGGCCGGATGAGGGCCAGTCGTCGAGCTGCTGAAGCAGAACCGTCACAAGGCGCTTGAGCTCACCGATTTCCCCGGCATCATCCCGGCGTTTGGCGATGGCATCCAACTCATCCAAGAGGAGGACGCAGTTGCAGGATTTGGCATGGTCCAGGACATGCCGCAGATTGGCGCCAGTGCGGCCCAGATAGCTGCTCATGACCGCCGACAGATCCAGGATCATGAGAGGGCAATCCAGATTCCGGGCAATCCAGCGGGATCCGAGGGTCTTGCCCACCCCCGGAGGGCCGGTGAACAGGACAGTCCGGGTTGGCTCCAAACCGGCCTTCAGCAGCACTTCAATCCTCTTGCGTTCCTCCACAAGTCGACCCAGTGCCGCTTGCACCCTTTCCGAGTAAACCGGTTCAAAAGGGATGCGGGGGGTTTCTTCAACACGCAAAAGATGGAAGCGCGTGTCCGAATCCGTCGGTACGGCCGTGCTGATATCACGCCGCAGCGGCGTGGACCGGGTGGGGTTTTTGCGCAGCAGTTCGATCAGAGATTCGGCAAGCTTCTTGTCGGTCGTGCGCCGTCGTGCAATACGGTGCAGAAGCATATGAACATCCTGCGTCCGCTCGGACAGGGCCACACGCGCAAGGTGGACGAATTCATCTTCAATTTTAGTCTTCTGTGCCATTTTATTCCTCAATACCTTGTAATACAGATGTCATAATAGCATTCTTATTGGAAGAGTTATTTTCATATGACTATATTATTGCAGCAGGATTCTGATATGGAGAAGGGCAGATGGCCAAGAAGAACACCATCATATTGGATTCAAAATCAGTTTTGGTCGCATTATGTCGGCCAAGGTCTGCTGCCCACGGGGCGTGTCGTGAAGGTGTATCGGGCGGCGATGAGGGAAGCGCCATCCTGACACCGCTGATGATCTGCGCAAAGGCTTTGCTTTCGATGCCGTCACCGCCCTTCATGATCACTTGGGAGTCTGTAATCTCTCACTTCCGGTCTGGATACGGTCGGATGAACTGGTTGGCAGATTTGTCTGAAAAGACGATATCAAGGTACAGTGCATGTTGGCCGCTGGGTGGGGCTTTCTCAAGTCGTGCGCTCCGCACGCAATAATCTAAGGACGATTGCCCGCTCGTCATCCTGACCGGTGGCTTCGCCGGTCTCCCACCCCTCAAAGCACCAGCCATTACCCGTGACGGAGAAACTCCGGGAGGCTTTCGGATCCTATTTGAGACTGTCCTCGCAATCCAGGCGCGGGAGAACAGCGGAAATGCAGATGATAGATGCGGGGGCGGGATCTGTTACATTGACAGCCCGGAACGCCCCGGGTTCCGGGGGAATGTCAGAGGCTTTGTTCGGTTTCGACCCGGTCGAAGATTTCGATGGTATCGCCCTGCCGGAGGTCCGTGTAGTTCTCGAATGACATGCCACATTCCTGACCGACCTGGACCTCATTCACCTCATCCTGGAAGCGTTTGAGTGATTTCAGGCGACCCTCATGAATGACGATATTGTCACGAAGCAGCCGGACAGATGATGCTCGCCTCGCCACCCCGTCAATGACCCGGCAGCCGGCGACGATGCCGACATTGGTGATCTTGAATGTCTGGAGGATTTCGGCATTGCCGAGATGGACCTCGTCAACCTTGAGATCGAGCAGTCCGGATGCAATTTCCCTGATATCATCAACCAATCGATAAATGACTGAGTAGTAACGGACATCAACCCCCTTCTGGCTGGAAGCCTGACGGGCGGGTGTATTGGCCCGGACATTGAATCCCAGCAC
>JAPOSK010000610.1 GCA_026709725.1 Paracoccaceae bacterium
CCCGGCTGTATGGATGCGGGCGGCGGGGACTTCTGTTTTCTGGCTCATCCGCATCCCATTTTGAAAGATCAGGGAAAACTTGCGAACTCTGTGTTGATTCGCACTCATCTCACAGGATTCGTTATCAGGAAAACCAGACATGCCGCAGTCATGAACTCCTGGGTTTTCATGAGTTGGACCGGGAAAGAAATCCCGGCCGGATATCTGGTTCTCCATCAAAAAATGTATCGAGTCCTGGCGCTTCAATACCGAAATCAACAGCAAGTGCACGACATCCGCACTCGGCAAGAACAAAAGCCGAGTTCATGAAGGCCATGCAACGGCCAACCCCTCCCTTAAACGAATAAAATGTCGTGATGTACATGTGCGTTGATTATGCGAACAACCGCAGATGGGAGTCGCTTTGCTGCCGCAGGAGTAATGGACTCAGGGTCAATGATCGGAAGGATCTGCTGGTCGATGATTTGCGGTGTTTGCATTCGATGACCTGTGGACAGAATTGAGATGTGACATGTTCTCTGTGTGCCGGAGCAATCGCAGATACTGATCATTGGCTTGCGTTTGGATTGAAAGGCCGTTTTCCCATCGATGCAGCGATGCTTCACTGAGCTTGGTCGCCCTGGCAAAAGCCGCACGGGACATTTTGTGTATTCTTCGAATGTCCCTGATTTCATCCGGGCGCAGAACGCCGAAGTGGCGACAAAGGGCATTGTGTTTTACCTTTTCAGCTTCATGATCAAGAAATGTAAATCCGCATGCAGAACATTCACTGACAGGCAGCTGTATGTTTATCATTGCACGGGATTTTTCCTCACCATACTCGTAGTCATAATCCTGCAGCGTTTTGGTGATGCCAGGTGCCCTGCATACCGGGCATGATGCATAAGACTCCAAACCATTGAGTCCTGATCTGGTCTTTGAGTGACTTTGCGCCATTGCAGGGGTCCTGTTCATGTCAGACATTCCTGTTCCGAGTAATGAAAACTTCGGCCGATAACCTTACCAGACCCCAACTGAAGTTTGACGTAAAGTTCTGGTCGATCAGGCTCGAGGGCAATATGCATAACATATCCCCGATTCCCTTCCGGTTTCCTCAGAGTGATGATCTCAACCGGATGCGCTGCTCCAAGTTTCATTGCAATGAATTCCCACGCTGAGCGATCGGTAGAATGCGGATCGAGTTCCCCGTCTGGATTCCGAACTTCCGCTGGACGCCGGTCTGTGGGTGCAAGTGCGGAAAATTCTGAAACCCGTGACCTTCTATTCCGGGCAAACTGGATCAATTGACGCCTTGTTGATACTTCAGGTTCAGACATGCTGATGAATATACCATCACTTGATATTCCGAATTGCGCCATCATATGAGATGATACCTGCAACGGATGAGTGGATACAACCGAATGCATGGTCCCAACTGAAAGTTGGGGCAAGGCACCAATTGAGTCAACACGCCAGCGTCCTCCCGGTGGAATTCAAGGTGCGGATTTCTCCCTGCCCGCCGCACGGGCAATGGCATGGTCATCAAACCCAAGCGCATGGAGAATGTCAGCCGTGTGGGCTCCGGCGGCGGGCACTTCCATATCCTGATTCATCCGGACCCCGTTGACTTCCACCGGCAGGCCGGGCATGGCGACGCAGTCGCCATCGGGGAGTCGGATTGTCGGCATACCACCACCGGCAAGAGCCTGGGGGTCGCTGTACAACTCGGATGGACGCAACACCGGAGCAAATGGAAGTCCCTCCTGTTCGAGCTGCTGCATCAGCTCGGTGGCAACCATATCGCCTATGGCACGCTCGATCACGGGCAGGAAGCGGGGGCGAGCGGCGATACGCTCCATGCGGTCGGAGAGTGATGGATCCTCGAGGAGTGATTTGAGTCCAAGGAGCGTGCAGAGGGTCTGCCATTGACCCTCGGTGACTGCTCCAACAAAAACGGACTGTTCATCAGCTGTCTGGAAAATGTCGTAAACGGGCCAGGTAAACTCACGTTCAGGCATGGGTTCAGGGTCCTCACCCTGCAGGGCATATTGGACCATATGCTGGGTTACGAG
>JAPOSK010000329.1 GCA_026709725.1 Paracoccaceae bacterium
TGAAGGAATCGCGAGGAAAAGTCCCCTCAGATTCAACAAGAGCAGCTGGGGCCTGTTGACGCTCACCTGCACTGACGCTCCCCTCCACCCCAAGCACACCCACCCCCAAAGTGTCCATTGGGGGTGATGGGCCGCCATCATGGCGTCCCCATCCGATCCAAACGGTCGGGCGGCGGTCCGCGCCATCCCCGACCGGCGTCAGGGACCAGGGGCCGAGCTCTGCCAGCGGGCAGGCAAGGGTGATGGTGGGGACGGAGGGGCCAGGGCGGAGCGGGTCTGCCCTGGTGCGGTGCCGCCATTGACGAACCATGCGGCCGTCTCTGCTGATATCTGTTGCATTCCAATCTGCATGATGCAGAACGGTATGGCATGAAATCAGAAGGGAACTAAGTGTGTGGGATTGATAGCAGAGGGGCCATTGAGCCGGAACACCTCCGGTCGGCCGACGCGGTCCCCGAGGACATAGCGCACACCAACAGAACATAACCAGCAGGCTGTTTGGAGTGGAGGACTGCTTGGAAAGAAGTGTTGGATTCCCGGATTATTCCAGATTCCCAACTCTTCGACATCGGATCAATGCGGTAAAAGCCCCCATTTCCGTGATGGAATAATCAGAGCGACAACAGATGCCCCCTTGCGTGTGGCCGGTCGGCATCGATGCGTTCAGGGGGCATCTTCGAGAGAGCGGCCAGGGTCCGCCTCTGGACCCGTCTGCCCTCCCGCCAGGTCTCATGCGGCAGGATGGCCAGTGGCGAGGAACGGTTGGAGATGACATCGACACGCAGGGCCATGGACCGTCTCTCCACGGCGACACATGCAAGGCATGTATGCCTGCAAGGGCCATGTCAGGGCAGAAGATGGGTCAGAGCATGGCGCACATATCCAGGCTGAAAGGGCCGGAATGGGCGCGATTCCGTGCCGAACCCCCGGATCTCCGGCCGCTTGTAGATGGTGTCATGGGCCATTTCAGCCCACGCGTGATTCAGCGTTGTCTGACCTGGACTTCACACCAGAGGCCCTTGAAACGTGCATGCTCGGTCAGTGCCGTGCGGTCGTCTTTCAGACGGACGACATAATTCCAGGACTGAAAGAGATCCTTGGCATCCTGACTGTTGAGTTCCGGCCCGTGAAACCTTGAGCACTGCCAATCGATATCGAAGAGGTCACTCAACAGACCCGAATTTGTGAACCGACCGACATCGGTGTTTGTGTAGAAAACAACACGACACCCCGCCAAATCCTTGCGCAACCTCTCGATCTCTTCTGAGTCAACTTCGTTCCTTTCTTCCAGTCGGGCTCTGAGAGAGCACGGATCCTTGGCACGGGACTGGATTTGCTGAAGTCGATATCCTTGTGCACCCTGGATTGCCTGCTCCAGCAGATTGGCAACGATCTCGCAATACTCGGCGTAGAGTGCACGGCCATTCAGTTCATACTGAGTGATGTCCATGATGTCTCCAGATTGTTGCCCGTGGGTCTTTCCGATGTCCACCTTCGCAACCTTGAGCCGTTGCGTCAACCCGGATCGTCGGAAACTGTCAGTCAAAGTCAGCCATGGGAGAATCATTCCCTGGTCCCAGAATCCCCTTGACATCTCCGTCAATCCCACTACGCTTGGGGCCATGAACACCGGGAACCCCGATCGTGACGTGTACGAGCGGATTGCCCGCCTGGAGGAGAGGATCAACACGATGCAGGCCAAGTCTGAGAGTGCCCTGGATCGCAACAATGCCGCGTTTGAACGCCTGCGGGCCGATATGGCCCAGCGTGACAAGCAGCTCATCTTCGCCATGATCGCCATTGTCGCCCTTGGCTTCACGATCTTCGGCTTTGTGACCGCCTGATCTCCCGGCTCATCGCCGCGCGGACTTGGAATGACAGCATCGTCGGCAATACTCTTCGTGCAAACATTGTCCTGAAATCGGCGACATTTTGCGTCCAGAAAATGCAATTGGCGATTGACGACCTTCATCTGTCCGATAAGACCTCGGGAATCGATGGCAATGTCCACGATAACGAGGACACCGACAGCCGCGCTGAA
>JAPOSK010000602.1 GCA_026709725.1 Paracoccaceae bacterium
CAGCCCTTTTCGATCATCGGAGACCGGGGTGCGATGTCGGATGATCGGGGAACACTGATATACGAGATCGTCCGAATCCTCCGCGCCAAGCAACCCAAGGCGTTCGTGCTTGAGAATGTTCGCCAACTCTCCACGATTGGGGGGGGGGCTGTTATGGAGAGAATTCTGGCGTCTTTGTCTGGCGCTGGATATGCTTGCGATTGGAGCATCATGAATGCCCTCCACCACGGCCTCCCGCAGAAGCGGGAGCGCACGATCATCGTTGGCTTTCTTCGTTCCAGCAACCTCGGGTTTTTCCGATGGCCGGAGCGAAAGAAGAAATACAAACCTTTGTCGGAGATATTGGAGGCGAACCCGCACCCTCGCTACTTCGTGAGTGAGCGGATAAAGAATAAACGCCACGCGGAGCATACTGCGACGGTCACGCCTTCAATCTGGCACGAGAACAAAGCAGGGAATGTGTCCAGCCACCCTTTCTCATGCGCGCTGCGCGCCGGAGCTTCGTACAACTATCTCCTCGTCAATGGAGAAAGAAGATTGACGCCACGCGAGCAACTCCGGCTACAGGGATTCCCAGAGCGTTTTGATGTCATCGGGAATGATTCCCAGATCAAGAAACAGACAGGTAATGCCGTGCCTGTTCCAATGGTTCGGGCCGCAATCAGGAGCGTACTCCATGCCGCGAGTGAAGACGCGAGACGGAACGTACAAGCACGAGCCGCATCCGCTTAACCAGTTCGATGAGTCGTTGTTGGTAGGGATCGGTAAGCGCATCGTCCATCGCAAGGCGGTCGGTATGGCCGACTTGGCGGGAGACGACTTCGCAAACATCTTTGCCGAGGCTATTGGCGGAATGTCATTCAGAAAACCCGTTGGCGTCGCTGATGTCGCCTGGAATGGGTGTTGTTGGTCAATCAAGACGGTGAGCAATCAACACCCCCACAGATTCATGGTTGGTGCGGGGGGTGGCAAGCGAAGAAGGATACTCCGCTTGATTAGCGGCCGGAACAGTCCTGTCTATTCGGCAGGAATCGACAACCCGTTCGCGGACCTACAGGCCACGGGAAACGCCGTGCTTGCCATCTACAATGAGAGAATCGAGAAAGCACGTCGCGACCATGACGACGTAAGGTTGCTTGTGTTCGTGCGAAACATGGCGACCCAAGAATTCACTATATTCGAACGTCCCATCCATCCGTTCGTTTTGAACGACTACACATGGACAACAAACGACAAAGGGAATTTCGAGGCGCATTGCGCGGGGGAACATGCGTTCACATGGCAACCGCACGGGAGCCAGTTCACAATTCTCGAATCCGTCCCGGATAGTGCCACTCGCTTCAAGATTCGGAACAGAGTATCCATGCTAGAGATGCAGCACGTTTTGAGGCTTACCCGCATCCGTCCAGAGTGGATCGAAGTCATTGACGAGGATTAGACATGCCCTTTTCGAACAAATACGGCCCGCTCCGTGCTCACCTCGAAAAGCAAGTCGGGGCCGAATACCATTTGACCTTCGCCCAGATTGAGAAACTGACGGGGCACACGCTCCCGGAGAGTTCTCGGCTACGTCGCTGGTGGGCAAACAACGCGCAAAACCGAACCCAAGCAAGGGCATGGTTGGAAGCAGGCTGGCGAGTGGTCAAAGTGGATTTCGCGGGGAGGCGGGTTCGGTTCGTCCGTCGGGGTTAGGTTTGTGCGTCATGTATATAGCCCCCATTGTAAGTGCCTTGCCGTTGACCGAGGGGGGTGGCCCCAACGAGTTCGAGCGCCGCGCGACGCCCGGTGGGCGCCCCGGAGCATCGCGAACGAACCAACCTCGAGCCCTTGCGGGTCGGCCGGTCGGGGATCCCCAACCACCCTCCCGGCAGACCCCCAACCCTGGACTTCGAGAGAGCTCCCCTTCCATCGGCTATCGTTCACCAAAGCACCCGGGACGACAGCCCCCAACCGTCCATCGAATCGGTGTAGGCCCACAAAGCGGGCCGGGCTCGCTTTTTGTCCGACAGCGGGTGAAATGATT
>JAPOSK010000123.1 GCA_026709725.1 Paracoccaceae bacterium
CTTTGGCGGCGTGTCAGCGGGTGGGAAAACGCGGGGCGGAAAGGAAAACGAATGATGCGTGGCACCAGACTGATCGTGGTTACAGCAGCGCTGGCGGGGCGGGAGATTCTTGCTTGACGCTGTGTAACGCTAGACTAAATTAGACCAAGTGTCCAAAGTGGTGACGCTAAGTGCGACCAAACCATAAAGCACCGATCCCCCCAGCCATCGCCTAAGACATTCCCAGGTACCCGTGAATCCACCCGTACATATACTTCATACCCCACTTTTCCGGGTTGAAATTTCCCCGCCGCACGTGTATAAAACGAATCAAAAGCGGGGTAGTAAAGATGAGCAAGACCGGACCCGGAAAATCGTTCCGCAAGGGGATTTCGCTGCCGGAGCTGATGGAGATGTTCCCCGACGAGGAGGCCGCCAGGAAGTGGTTCGAGGCGGTCCTGTGGCCCGACGGCCCCGTCTGCCCGCACTGCGGAGACACCCGGATCAGCGGGCGAAATCACCCGTCCCAGCCGTACAGGTGCCGGACCTGCCGTAAGGATTTCTCGGTACGGAACGGCACCATACTGCAGGACTCCCGTCTGCCGCTCAGGAAGTGGGCGCTCGCAATTTACCTGACCTGCACCAACCTGAAATCGGTCTCCTCCATGAAGCTGCACCGGGACCTGAAGGTCACCCAGAAAACCGCGTGGTTCATGATGCACCGCATCCGCGAGGCGTTCCCGCCGGGCTTCGATCCCTTCGAGGGTCCGGTCGAGGTGGACGAGACCTACATCGGCGGCAAGGAGAAGAACAAGCACGGAAAGAAGAAGCTGCGGGCCGGACGGGGAACGGTCGGAAAGACGATCGTGGCGGGGGCCAGGGACCGGGGAACCTGAAAGGTCAGGGCCGGGGTCATCCCGAACACCAAGACGGAGACGCTGCACGGTTTCGTGGAGGATGTCACGGCGCCGGACGCCAAGGTCTACACCGACGACCACTCCGGTTACGTCGGCATGGACCGCGACCACGAGTCGGTGAACCACTCGGCCAAGGAGTACGTAAACGAGATGGCGCACACCAACGGAATCGAATCCTTCTGGTCGATGCTGAAGAGAGGTTACCACGGCACCTTCCATCACGTCAGCGAAACCCACCTCCACCGTTACATCGCCGAGTTCTCCGGCCGTCACAACGACCGCAACGCGGACACGATCGACATGATGACGCACCTTGCCGCTGGCATGGTCGGCAGGCACCTGACGTACGAGACGCTGACAGGTGACTAGGCACGCGGAGGTCGAGGCGCTGGCCCGGCGCCTCCTGCGGCCGCGGGCACGGGTGAAGCTGTTTCCCGGTGACTGCCGTGACGTGCTGCCGGATCTCGGGGACGGGACCGCGCACATGGTGCTGACCGATCCACCCCACTTTCTCGGCAGGGGAAAGGAAATCGTCAGCAGCGGACTTCCGCCGGGAATGGAGTTCGATCCCGTACGGGAACACGGACTGCGGGACTTCATGGTTCCGGTAGCCGGGGACCTCCTGAGAATCCTGAAGCCCGGCGCCTTCGCCCTAGTGTTCTACACCCCGAGGATCATGCACCGCATGGCCGTCGCGTTTGAGGATGCCGGGTTCGAGGTCATCGACCTGTACGCCTGGAGATTCACGCGCAGGACAAGGCTCAAAGCGTCCCCGCTGGACCGTCGCGTGGAGGAACGAAAGGATATGACGGCATCGGAGAGGCGTGACGCGGTCAGGTCCCTTGCCGGCCGGAAAACCCCGGAGCTCCAGTCGCGGTTCGAGGCGGTCCTGTGCGCCCGGAAGCCACCGGAGGGAACGCTCCTCGACAACTGGCTGGCCCACGGGACCGGGCTGATGGACGCGGGGCAGGTTCTCAGGGGAAAGGTTCCGTCAACGGTAATGACCTGCGAGAGGGACGACGGCTACAAGTACGGCCCAATCGGGCGGTCGGCCCCGAAGCCCGTTCGGTTATGCGAGCACCTGGTCCGGCTGTTCACGAAACCGGGGCAGGTCGTCATC
>JAPOSK010000446.1 GCA_026709725.1 Paracoccaceae bacterium
ACCTCAAGGGTGTCATCAAGACGATTCAGGCGGCAACACCGCTCCTCCGCCGGCAGAATTCCGGCCGCATTGTCACGATGGCCTCGGTGACAGGCCGCCAGGGTGCGGCACGCTTCCCCGTCTATTCTGCAGCAAAATGGGCTGTGATCGGTCTGACGAAAACCACGGCTGAAGCGCTTGCCCCGCACAATGTCACCGTCAATGCACTTTGCCCGACACTGGTGCGGACCGGTTTGCTTGAGAATGACTATGTTCTTGGCACAATGATCCCCGGCACGCCGATCACCTGGGAACAATTTGAGGGTTTTGCGCAGCAGTTGCACATGCTTCCGCAAGGATTCTATGGCCCTGAACATGTCGGAAGTCTGGCAGCCTTCCTCTGTTCCGATGAGGCTGCGCTCATTTCCGGTGATGTCTTTGACATTGCCGCGGGTGCGAATGCGCGTTTTCCCGCCTGACCGGCCCGACAGCTATAGGAGCACATAAAATGACACAGACGATTCTTATCACCGGTGCCTCGACGGGCATCGGCAATGCTGTCGCCAGGCATTTCCAGGCCAGGCGCTGGAATGTCGTTGCCACCATGCGCAACACTGAGAACGGAACACAACTTGCAGCCCTTGAGAATGTGCTGGTCACACGGCTGGATGTCACCGACGATGCCTCCATTCGTGCAGCTGTCGCAGCCGCCCTTGATCAGTTCGGCAGCATTGATGTGCTGCTGAACAACGCGGGGTACGGCGCATATGGTCCACTTGAGAATTTTGACTCAGACCGCATCCGTCGGCAGTTTGATACCAATGTGATCGGTTTGCTTGAGGTCACCAGGGCCGTTCTTCCCCACATGCGCAACCGGCGCACAGGGTGCATCATCAACATCAGTTCGATTGGCGGGCAGATGACCTTCCCCCTGTGCACGCTCTACCACGTAACAAAATTCGCTGTGGAGGGGCTGTCCGAGGCATTGCACTTCGAGCTTGAAACCGTCGGCATAAGGGTGAAGATTATCCAGCCCGGCATGATCGCGACCGACTTTTCCGGTCGGAGTTTTGACTTCGCCAACGAGCCGCCAATCGAAGAGTATCAGGAAATCATTCAGAAGTTCATGGCCTCTCAGGCAAATTCCGAGATGCAGCCATCGCCACCCGAATTGGTGGCAGATGTCATCTGGAATGCCGCGACCGATGGCTCGGACCGGCTCCGCTACCGGGCCGGTGCTGATGCCGAAATGCTCCTGAGCAACCGCAAGGCCGAGGATGACGCCAGCTTTATCGCCGGCCTCAAAAGTATGCTTGGTCTCTGAACCCACCCACAGTCCCGACCTCCAATACAGGAGGCCGGGCCACCCCACAGAAACCGAAGTGACTGCATGATGCTTGCAACCAGCGGATGCGCTCCGGACAAGGGTCTGTGAAAAGCGTGGGAGCCGTGCTCATCGGTTCGTGGTGCCTGCCCTGCACGGCTCGCAGGCCGGCAACCGTTTGTCAGAAGCAAAAATCGATATTGTGCGTGACAATCCCGGCCAGGTCTATAGACCCGGTCGTATTAAGAATGAAAAGTATTCGGGGTGAATATCATGGAGACACAGATCTCCGAGGATCTTGCAAAGAAGATATCAGAACTGATCGAGAATCAGTTGTCCGAAGGGCTTGACATTGATGTCGCTGTAAGGTCGATTGATGTAATTGCGGATGATATGGATATTATCTTCAAAGTGGCAATCAGTAAACACGCAGAACCCGACCAAATTGCTCAACGCTACTTTCATCTCACTGGGCAGGTTCGGGATGCACTTGGTGAGAAATGGGGTGACTTTTTCCTGTGATCCTGCCCAACTTTACCGATCAGGTGCATGCCTGATCCAAATTTGGCCGCGGGCATGCTGGCCGCAAGCCGGATTCTCGTGCATTCACAGAACAAGAAACCGAGTCAGGCACATCTTCGCAGATCGATAAGCACTGCATACTCCGCATTGTTTCTCTACCATATTGAAAGAACCGAACCCCCCGACCCAG
>JAPOSK010000364.1 GCA_026709725.1 Paracoccaceae bacterium
GACCTGAATCCGCGAATGCGAATCGACTGAATTCCTGCCGGTTCAGGCATGGAGGTTCATTCCAACTGTCTCATGGTTTTGGTAAATGACGGCAGTCCCGGTCAAGGTCATCCTGATCCATAGAACCAACATCGTCCCGCTCTCCGGTCTCAACCACAGCGCATTTAACACCACCAGCCACCACTCCATAAGAACCACACCCGCCGGAGGGAGTGATTCTCCTATGGCTGACGTTTGCTGACATCGCCCGACGCGCCCCGCCTCCTGACACGATTCGACCGCCAGCCCTCCACCAATCCTCCCCTGGGGGCCGCCCGTGCCAGGCGGAGCCGGTTGTCATCGGCCGGCCGATCCGGCCCGGGGACACGCCAGGCGACCGCCGTCCGGAGCGATCATCACGGGGGTCCATACGCTCTCCCCCATCCCCGATCCCTTCTGACCGGATCCCGCCCCTTCCGGTTGAGACCCTGGGGCAAGGCTGCCTGCAGAGGGTCTCGGTCACCGCCTCAAGGGTCCCTGCCCCGGAAGCGCTGCCGGCGGGACGGGGAAGGGTCATCCATTGCCGCGAATGTCCGCCATCATCCCTGATGGATGGATGGGGATCGTGCAGACCATCCGGCCTACGGCATCGCGGAGGGCGATCCCGGCCAATGGATCTGATATCCACGGGAGGATCCCCGGCGAACGCCGTGACAGGGTCACGGGCAGGATCCGTCTCCTGCATGAGGGTCCCGGTGCCAGGGCGTCATGATCGGGGGCTGGCGGCGTGTCGCCCGATCGGTGGGGGGTCTCCCCTGGGGCGGTGATCTCTTCTGTGGCAACCTCTTTTGTCCTGGCAAGGGATGGTGTGGATTGCGGATGCGTCCGGGCGTTCTCCCCGTGCTGTCCTCCGGGGAAGGGGTTGCCTGATGGGGAGCGCTCTCCCCGAGTCCGGCTCCGGATCCAATGGATTGACCGGGCGGCGCGGCCCGGAGGTGACACGGATCGGTGCTGCCGCGAAACCATTCGGAAAGCGGGGCGGCGTTTTCGCCGGAACGCTGACTGGAGCCGAATGCGATTCTGGCGGATCCTGCATGATCGGAGACATGGAGATTTCCGGGTCCGCCATACGGGGATCACGCCCCCGGATTCCGCCGGTTCCGGTTGCAGGTCTTCCAGGCGGGCAGCAGGTCCTGTGCCGATTGGATCCCGCTCATGCCCTGCCTGGCTAACCGGTCTTGCATGTGTGCAGTATGCAGAAAGAGCTGCAGCAGGGGAACTGCGCCCATTCATGATCTCTTGTCCAGATGCTGATCCGACCGACCCTTCCACCTCACTCGGGATCGGCACCCGTGACGGGAGTCGCGCGGACAGGTCATGGATGGGTCCATGTGTTTGCAGGTCGCATGTTGTAAAAAAATCATGACCCTGGACTATGATTCTGAAGATTAATGGGTAATGCCCGTTGATGTCGCATGATGTCGGCTGGAGCGGTGCAGGGAAATGCATGACATAAAGCATATACGCAGTGATCCCGACACATTTGACGAAGCCCTCGGGCTCAGGGGTGAGCCGGCACTGGCCGCAGAGATTCTTGAAATGGACCGCAAGCGGCGGGCCGCCATTCATGCCCTTGAAGAGGCGCGTTCCGCACACAGGCTTGCCTCGGAGGACGTTGCCAGGGCCAGGGCGTCCAATGACGAGACGGCTTTTGAACGGCTGCGGACATCCTTATCCGAAGGCCGGGACCGAATTCGTGCACTTGAGACAGCAGCGGGACAGCTGGACGATGATCTGCAGGCGCGGCTGGCCGTTCTTCCCAATCGACCACTGCCTGATGTCCCCTTTGGAACATCCGAAAATGACAATGTGGTTCTGCACAGTTGGGGCGAGCCCCGGGATTTCGCGTTTTCACCCAGGGAACATCACGACCTCGATGGTGTCAGGAAGGGTATGGATTTTCAGAGTGCGGCACGGATATCAGGATCACGCTTCAGCCTCCTCAAGGGTGCTGTGGCCCGATTGCATCGTGCGAT
>JAPOSK010000491.1 GCA_026709725.1 Paracoccaceae bacterium
GGAGGAGGGGGATGACGGGTCCGGGGGCGGGATCATGGATGATCGGTCAGGGTGATCCCGAATCGAACGGAATTCATTTCCAATGGTTCCGGCCTGAACTGTCTGACGCTGACGCGTGAACATGCCCGTGGGGGCAGCGGATGACTCCTGGTGGATATCTCCTGTGGGGCATCCAGACAGACGACAGGGGAGCGCCCCGGGTCAGCACGGATGAAACTCAGGACAGAAGGGATTTTGCCGTCCAGAGAATGAGAACACCGACGGCGATGAGGCCGAGACCCATCATTTTGCGGGTCTCGATTGGAATCGAACTGATGCGGTGCAGTGTCTTCTCAAGCCAGCGCGGTGCAAGTGCAAGCACGAGGCCCTCAATCACGGCAACCATGCCGAGACCAAAGATGATCTCATCGATCATGCGCGGGCCGGGAGAACGTGACTATCAGTTCGAAGGCGCCGAATCCGTGAAGTAATCGAAGAATTCCCCATCAGGCGAGACCACAAGTGAGGTATTCTGCTCACTGAAGGCCTGCTGGTAGGCCAGAAGCGAGCGGTAGAATTCAAAGAAATCGGTATCCCTGCCAAAAGCGGCGGCAAAAATGGAACTCCGTCGTGCGTCGGCTTCACCCCGGGTGATTTCTGCCTGTTTCTGCGCCTCCGAGACAATCTCAACCTGGGTACGGTCAGCCTGGGCACGAACTTTCTGTGCCGCTTCCTCGCCTCGGGCGATTTCATCGGCAGCTTCCCGCTGGCGCTCGGCGCGCATGCGGGCGAAGGTCGCCTCAAGATTCTGGGTGGGAAGATCTGTCCGCTTCAGACGCACATCGATGATTTCAACACCGAGGTTCTGAGCCTCAATCTTGGCCGTATCCCGAATCTGGGACATGAGTGAGGCCCGGTCCGTCGAGAGGATTATGTTGGAACCGACTGAGCCAAGGACTTGGCGTGTTGCCGCATTCAGAATCCGCTCGAGACGGCTCTCGGCAGAGCGAACGCCACCGACACCGACCGCTTCACGGAACTGGACCACATCAACGATCCGGTAACGCGCGAAGGCATCGACCACCAGGCGGCGGTCATCAAGGGGCGTGACCTCAAGGGGCTGGGTCTCGAGGGAGAGGATTCGATCATCGTAACGCACAACCTCCTGGATGATCGGAATCTTGAAGGCGAGGCCGGGTTCGGTCTTGACTGCACGAACCTGACCGAACTGCAGCACAAGTGCTTTCTCCCGTTCATCAACGATGAAGATCGAGGACAGAATGCCAACGGTCACAACCGCAATGACAGCGATGGCGATTGTCAATTTATTCATTTGTCGCACTCCGGTTGCGCAATTCATTCAAGGGCAGATAGGGCAAGACCTCCGTCTCCCCATCAAGAATGATCTTGTCGATCGATCCAAGAATACCCGCCATGACCTCCAGATGCAGACGCTTGCGGGTCACTTCAGGGGCTTTCTGATATTCCTCCAGCACAGCAAGGAAGCGACTGGCTTCACCTTCGGCCTGGTTGACAACCTGAGCCCTGTAGCCTTCGGCCTCCTCAAGCAGCTGGGCGGCCTCACCACGGGCGCTGGCAAGAACCCTGTTGGCATAGGCATCCGCTTCTTTCTCCAGGCGGTCCCGTCCCTGTTCGGCAGCCTGAACTTCGCGGAACGAATCGATGACCTCGCGTGGTGGATCAGCCTTGTCAAAGTTGACACGAACGACATTCATGCCGGAGTCGTATCCGTCCAGCGTATTCTGGATCAATTCCTGCAGATTGGATGCAACGATCCCGCGATCACGGTTGAGGATCGGGGCGAGTTCCGAGCGCGCCATAATCTCCCGCATGGCCGATTCGGACACCGCACGGATGGTTTCCGTTGGGTCCGCAAGGTTGAAGAGGAACGAGGGAGGGTCGGAGATGTTCCAGACAACCTGGAAGTCGACGTCGATGATGTTTTCATCGCCCGTCAGCATCAGCCCTTCATCAATACGTGCACCATTGCCTACAGCGATATCCTCCGTGCG
>JAPOSK010000284.1 GCA_026709725.1 Paracoccaceae bacterium
TCCCAGTATGGGTTCACCAATTCTCCATCAATCCCAAGAGCACCCAAGAGTTCATTCCAACGAGCCATGTAAAAGGGGTGTGTTGTCCGAGTGCTTAACGCGCCAAGCCTGAGAGTATCTAATGGGACGTTTAAAGAGATGAAACCGTTTTCGGGAACTCGCAGCGAGAATGCCCTACCCAGACCCATACCTGCAGCGACACCTAGCGAGAAAAATAGAAATGATCGTCCGCGCGTCGAGCTCTCTGACTCGACTCCATCGACGAGACCGTCGGCGAAAACCATCCAGATACGCAATCGGTTGAACACCGACTTCGGAAACGCCTCCTTAAGGGCGTCGAAGCACTCCTCCTGAGACTTACTAACCGCGCCTTCTCCTGCATGACTCACCAACAATGGTGATCCACCTCCATGAAGGCTGTCGATTGCTCCTATGAGGCTATCAAGACCACCGGAGAACAGATTGACCGCATCAAAGCGCACTGGGATCAGTGGGTGGGGCTTCGGTTTCCCAATGCCAGAGTGTTCCTCCGGGCGTCCACGAAATCCGATGCTCCACCGGTCTCCTGTCAAAAAATTGAGGGCACGCTTCAGAATCCTCGATGTTGTAGACCAAAGAATCGGATCGCTCACCGGCACTACGAGGCGAATTTCGCGTGACCAGCCATCTTGGGACTCCGATGCACGGGAGATACGCGTGTCGGCTGCATGGATATGCGCTGCGACGATCATTAGATCGACCGCAACCTCGCTCGGCTCTAGGTTCAAGATCGTCATATTTTCCAAGGCAGAGCCAATTCCATGCCTGAGCCGTTCGCCGTCCAGTAAATCGAGTGTCGAGAGTTGTTCGTCACTCGCCTTCGGAATGACGGTTGTGTCTTTTGCCCCGAAACGTCCAGCTATTAGATGTCGTTTCACATTTCCACCTCGCTCTCACCAAGCAACTTCAGCATCTCGAAAGCAGCCTCATAGACACCGTCCACAAAGTTTGAGACTTGGTCCGGTAAGAGCGCGCCGATATCAATGTCTGAGGCGTTGACTGCATCGCTTAAACCGCGCAGGATGAACTCTCGGAGCTGATCCTCGATTCCTTCCACCATTGTGATGTCAGTGGGCATCATGACAACTTTCGTCCCGATGTCGTTGCAGATCCTCGCCTCTATCGCATGCGCTGCGTAGAGTACGAATACTGTTTGGATCTGTTCCGATGTCATACCATCGACGTCAGTTATCCCAGCACCTGCGAGATCGGCGATCGTCTTAATAAACGCGTCCCGCGCGATCCCTTCATCAATCGACCCACCGTCGGGGCAGATATAGTCAGCCAAGCCGACAAAGACTTCTTCGATCGGACGCTCAACTAGACTCTCTAGATCCAGCGATCGTAGTGCTACGCGAATGCCATTTGTGCTCGCACTCCCGAGAAAGCCAATTAGCCTGGATGCTGTGCTGCGAGAGGAACCCATCCGCTTAGCGGCTTGACTGGAACCGCCAGTCGATTGGGAAACGTATTGCGAGACAGCACGAACCAAACTATGCCGATCACTGCCACCCGATCTCGCAAAACGGGTGAAATTGCTGCGCGCTGATCGGAAGCGGTGGCTGATCGGAGGTGGAGGTACCGGCGGTTGGTCCGCGGGTGCAGCCGGAGGCGTTCCCGGTGATTCTTGGACAGCGTCGTCCGTTCCACCGACCTCATTTCCGCTGTCGGCACCATCCGGATTAGCGTCGTCCAACCAGCTCATCACCAGCGGAGTGTCGCCCGAAGCTCCTCCGAACGCTTTCGAAGTCCCCATCACCGGATTCCTCTGTATGTCCGGATGGCTGCGGTCGCTGCCGCCTTCAATGTTTTAGAGCCAGTCTCAGACCAGCCGATCTGAAGTTTATTGAGTCGGTCGATGAATTCCTCACTCTTGATGGCACTCACCCATCCTGAAGCTACCCAAGCTCCACAACGGTCGCCCGGTAGACTTTCGAGCATGTCAATCAAATCCGATTGTAAAAAATGGTGAG
>JAPOSK010000471.1 GCA_026709725.1 Paracoccaceae bacterium
CCACGTGCTGAGATTGCGGTCATGGGCGCCAAGGGCGCAGTGGAAATCCTCTACCGGGACGAACTTGATGACCCCAACAAGGTGGCCCGGCGCACACAGGACTACGAAGACCGGTTTGCCAATCCGTTCGTGGCGGCCGAGCGCGGGTTCATTGATGATGTCATCATGCCCCATTCCACCCGAAGGCGCGTGTGTCGGGCCTTCGCGGCCCTGCGCAACAAGCGAGTGGACAACCCCCTTAAAAAGCACTGCAACATCCCGCTATGAACCCTGCAATCAACCAAACCGAAAAACAACGGCAAGGCACTGTCCAACAGTTCGCGGTCGGGATGCGCAATCTCGGCAAGACCTTCAGGGACTGCTGATCAACGCATGGCCACATTCAAGAAAATCCTGATTGCCAATCGCGGAGAAATCGCCTGCCGCGTCATGAGGACTGCCAAGCGGCTGGGCATCAGGACCGTGGCAGTCTATTCTGATGCCGACAGCAGGGCCATGCATGTTGCAATGGCAGACGAGGCGGTTCGGATTGGTGGCCCAGCTGCAGCCGACTCGTATCTGCTGATCGACAGGGTTGTTGGTGCTGCACTCGAAACAGGTGCCGATGCCGTCCATCCCGGCTATGGTTTTCTGTCGGAAATGAGCGGCTTCGCGCACGCTCTGAAGCGGCACAAGATCGCATTCATCGGACCTCCGCCGGATGCCATTGATGCCATGGGCGACAAACTGGCATCCAAGCGGATTGCCAGGGAGTCCGGTGTCAACACGATCCCGGGCCATATGGGCATTGTTGAAAGCGCGGATCAGGCAGTCACCATTGCTGATGAGATCGGCTATCCTGTCATGATCAAGGCTTCAGCCGGTGGTGGTGGCAAGGGGATGCGCATTGCCCATGCCGCCGATGAGGTCCGGGAGGGATTTGCATCATCCCGGAACGAGGCGGCCGGTGCATTCGGTGATGACAGAATTCTGATCGAGAAATTCATTACCATGCCCCGCCATATCGAAATTCAGATCCTCGCTGACACGCATGGCAACTGCATCCATCTCAATGAACGTGAATGTTCGATCCAGCGGCGCCACCAGAAAGTTATCGAGGAAGCCCCATCCCCATTTCTTGACAGGAAAACCCGAGCGGAAATGGGCAAACAGGCCTGCGCTCTTGCCACCGCGGTCAACTATTGCTCGGCGGGGACTGTCGAGTTTGTTGTCGATGCCGACCGCACATTTTATTTTCTGGAGATGAACACACGGCTGCAGGTTGAGCATCCGATCACAGAACTGATCACCGGGGTGGACCTGGTTGAGGAAATGATCCGGATCGCCCAGGGTGAGAAACTGCGCATCAGGCAGTCGGCAGTTGAGCCGAAGGGTTGGGCAATCGAATCGCGTATCTATGCCGAAGACCCCGAACGGGGATTTCTTCCCTCCACCGGCCGTCTGACACGCTACCGTCCTCCGGTCAGCACCGAATCCGGAACCGCCATCATCCGCAATGACACCGGCGTTTATGAAGGCGGTGAAATCAGTGTCCATTACGATCCGATGATCGCCAAACTCTGCAGCTGGGCCCCAGACCGGGACAGGGCAATTGCCGTGATGCGGAGTGCGCTGGACCAATTCGAGATTGAGGGAATTGCCTGCAATCTCTCCTTTCTCTCCGCCGTGATGGATCATGACCGCTTTATTTCGGGTTCCCTGACAACCGCATTCATTGAAGAGGAATATCCGGCGGGATTTACCGGTGTTGATGCCACATCCGAGAGAACCGCTCAGCTGGCGGGCATTGTTCTGGCCATGCACCGGATCGCATCCCGGCGAAACCTCACAACAGGCCCGGAGGATCCGGCTGTGTTGGTCGTTTCCGCGGATGGAAAGGAACTCCTGTCTGCACGCATCAGCGGTGCGGGGCCGCTGACTGTCACGATCGGAGATCATGAGCCATACCATATCGATCTGGACTGGGTCCCGGGTGAGCACCTTGTTCCGGCCCATGTCAATAATGACG
>JAPOSK010000146.1 GCA_026709725.1 Paracoccaceae bacterium
GCTGTCTGCTGTCCGGGCAAAAAGAATCAGTTTCAAAGCATTGTCATGAAATCGGCTTGAGCAGCTGCTCCTGCCTCAGCAGGATCAGCCCCGCCATAGATCTCCTGAATGACATCAACAATGCGCAATGCAAACTCACTCCATCCGGCACGTTGGACGACAGACGTCTGGGAATTCGGCATCGCTGCCGCCACAGCATCAACATAGGCTTGCGGGAAACTCGATGCATATTCGGGATCCTGCCATGTCGCCAGACGCGGGGCACCGCCGTGCAGCTTGCCGATGGTCGTCGCATTGTCTTCATTCGACATGTACTGGATGAACAGCCAGCCGGCCTCGGCATTGGCAGCGTTCTGCGGAATGCCGAAACCCCACTGCCAATGGGCGGTATAGGGCTCGCCCTCATCGTTGTCGACCGGGATCACGGAATAGCCGATCCTGCCTGCAATCGGACTGTCATCGGGGTTTTCGAACCCTGGCGCAAAGAGGCTCGCGTCAATGAAGAATGCAGCACCCCCTGCCATGAAGAACTGTGATGCATCCGGCCAGTCCATTGCCTGAATATTGACCGGTCCCGCTTTCATGAGCTCCGCATAATTCGCAAGTCCGCGCACGATGTCCGGGTTGTCCATTCTGGGATTGGACCAATCCCCATCGAACCATACATTGTAGGGCGCCGTTCGGTCAGCGGCTCCAACCGAGTTGTTCACAAACCCTGTAATCGTATCAATGAGCGTGTCAGAACGGATCCCCCGCAACACGGCACCCGCAACATTGCCACCGCTGTCCTCCTTGACTTTCCGTGCCGCGGCAATGAGCTCATCCATGGTCGACGGCATTTTGCCGCCGAGGTACTCATTGACATGATCCATGTTCGCAAACAGGATATAGGTCTCAAATGATGCCGGGATACCGTGGTGTTCCCATGACCCGTTGACATTGTATTTCGTCGAATCGAGGAAGCCTGCGGGAATGTCGGCAAGGTTGTAGTCAGGTGCTGTCAGATCCGGATCATCAATGAACCCCTGAAGCGAGTGAACCAGCCCGTTCGTGTGCTGGGTATAGGCTGTCGAATCCATCGGCAGAAAGTAGACATCCATCTGCGAATTGCCACCGGAGCCGCGCAGGGCCACTTCCATTCGGTCGAAATACAGATCTTCGGCCATGGTCTGCAAACGCACATCGATGCCCGTATCGCTTTCGAACCGATCAAGCGCTGAGCGTATACCATCCGTGACCGGGTGCTCGGGCATCATCACAGTGATCGACTGCCCCGAAAACCTGTCCCAGGCAAATTCAGCCAAAGCTGTGCTGGCTGAAAGGCCAATTGCCGTAATTGACGCAATCGCCAGCAGACCTGTGCGGAAACGGGCCTTTCGCTCTTGAAAATTCATCATGTCCCCTCCTCTGGGTTTTTGCTATTGCCAGGGCATTGTTGGTTGACCGAATTCCGGATATTCATCAATCGGTTGACCAATAATCCGACCTTCTGGTTCATTTGTCAATAACTTTTCTGCAAAATTTTGAAACAGATGTTGGCAATGATCCAGAATTGGTTGACCAATCGGGAGGAAAGGCCAGAAATGCCAAATCGTGCAACAGATCGTGTCTATACCAGCGTCCGTGACATGCTTCGCTCCGGTAACATCAACCCCGGTGAACGCATCCCGAATGAACGGCGTCTGGCCGAAATTCACGGTGCATCGCGAACCCAGATCCGTGACGCCCTGCTTATGCTGCAGCGTGAAGGGCTGGTCGAGCGCAAGATCGGCAGCGGGACATATCTTTCTGAAGGAGCACCGCAGATCATTGAACTGGCAGAAGCATCAGTCGAGATGTCGCCGGAACGAAGTCATAATTTTCATGAAACGCTGGAAGCCCGACTCCTGATCGAGCCATCGGTTGCGGCAAGGGCGGCAGAAGCTCCGACGAAGCAGTTTCTTGCCGATCTTGATGCGGCGCTGGTCCGGATCATGGATGCAACGACATGGCTGCAATTCAAGGAAG
>JAPOSK010000617.1 GCA_026709725.1 Paracoccaceae bacterium
GCCAGCGCGACATCTTCGGAAAGCAGTTTAGTCAACTGTTCTCTGTTTCCCTTGATGGCCGTTTCATGTTCGGCCAATTGTTTGTATTGCTGTTTAGAGTGGTCTTGGTCGCCGACACCAAGACGCAACAACTCGTCCATAAGTTGTTTGCGCTCTTTCTCGGCTTCCTGCAGTCGCGGGGAAATGTCGCCAAACGCCTTGACGCTTTTATCCCGCTCGTTTTCAAATTTCTTAAGTTCCTTTTCCGTTGCATCAGCGCTTTCATTCGTGACCTTCGGTACGCTGTTTTGGCGCTGCTTCGAATAATCGGTCAGGTTTTTTACGAGGATGCGCAACTCCGGGATACCGAGCAAGCCATCGATGCCTAATTTCACCTGGGCTTTCTCGTCACGATTCGCCAACACCAACACCTGTTCGCCGTCAAACACAAAGAAGGATGCGATGCTGTGCGGCATCATGGTTTGGGCAATATAATCTCGATACCAGTCGATTCGCTGTTGGTGAGACAGTTTGGCCCCATACGGATCTTCCTCCGGGCCGACCGCTTGGCGCTCTTTGCCCTTGAAGATTTGAACACACTCATCTTGAGTCTGGTGCTTGCCATGTTCGTTAAAATGCCAAACCCGTGAGATTTCGACCGGCCCATCGTCGCCGATGAATTCAATTTTGACCGAGCACGAGTAACGCCCATTAGGGCGCGCGCCGTCATGCAGCGCCCCATCCAAGAAGGTTTCGTAATCCGGCCCCTGCTTGTCTTTCGATTCAGAAAACATGTCGCCCGAAATGAGCGGCATGCCGTCTTTCCCGAACAGGCACAGGATAATCGCCCGGTACAGGCTGGTTTTCCCAAAGCCGTTCTTCGCACCGATGAGCACGATGTTTTTATCGTGCTGGGGCGCGGGGAAGTTGAACTCCGCGGACTGATACAATTTCCAGTCGCGCAGTTCGATTTTGGAGATATACATGACTTACGCCTCCTCGATTTCGATGCGGTCAAGAATGTCGTCGAATCGACCGAATAATTCGGTTCGACGAGCATCCGGTTGAGGAGAATTCACTTTGCTCGTGATTTGCGCTTCGACCAATTTCTCAAACTCGGCGAACACAAAATTATTAGCCTTGCAAGAATCGGCCACCAATTCACGCCCCTCCGGGGTGTGAAGCAGCACAACGCTTTTGTTTGCCATTGCTCACTTCCCCCCGTTGACTTGGTGGATGCCCACGGACTGCGGGCGGGATTGGCGGATGATGTCATCGGCCCATATTTGGCGAATTATTTCGGTTTCCTCTTCGCTGATTAAATCTTTGCCGGTTTCCGCTTGCACGGATTCGAGGCGTTGCAGAATTTCAGCGCGCGTTTGCAGCGTGTACGGTCCCGGTATCAAACCGCCATCGCGCGCCATGGTGATTTTGCCGTTGCGTCGCCGCGCTTGTCTGCGATGCGGTTCGTTGCGAATTGAGACCAGCCAATCCCTGAAACTCAACAGCGGTCCGAACTCGTCAAATCCGGAGTCGACAAACCCCGCCAAACTGCGGTCCTTCTCCACCACGGTGCAAGTCCAGCAGCCAAAGCGGGATGACCGTGTGCCGCAAGAGGGCACATCGGACTTTTGCGTAACCACCGGACACTCGCCGCCGCCGGCGTCGCGGTAGAGTTTAATCAGTTTCTGGTGCGACCCGCCCCAAGGCGGCGCGTGGCAGGACAAAAACTCCCACACATCATCCGTTGACAACTCAACGATTGGGCGAAATACCATACAGCCGGGCATGTCGCCATGCGGGTTCAAGCGTCCGTTACCGTCATGGCGCGCCACCGATGCGCTACGCGCCGCGCTCTCGGACCGCCGCACGCCCAACAGCAAAATAGCCCGCCCTTCGGCGGAGATTTGCTCTTTCACATAGCGGCTGGTGGGTTGAATTTTCATGCGGTCGGTGCACCAGCGGAAAGACTGGTTCGGCGTCGGATATCCGCGGCCAATCAAGTTCCCCCTGAAAGACTGGTC
>JAPOSK010000511.1 GCA_026709725.1 Paracoccaceae bacterium
GAAGAGATTATGGGGGTGCGTCATCGTAGTTATCCGACGGTGGGTGTGCAGTTTCATCCGGAGTCTATATTGACCGAACACGGTCATCAGTTACTCAAAAACTTTCTTGAAGATGCAATTTAACAAGCTTATAGACAAACTCGTCGGCGGTAGTAGTCTATTGCCGGAAGAAATGCAGGGCGTGATGGAGACATTGATGCGCGGAGAAATGGATGCCGTTCAAGCCGGTGCGTTGCTGATTGCGTTGCGCGCCAAAGGCGAGTCGGTAGAAGAGCTGACGGTCGCCGCCCGAACGATGCTTGACTTTGCGGTAACACTGGACGACATCCAAGCCGACCACCTATTGGACACATGCGGTACCGGCGGCGACGGTGCGACGACTTTCAATGTATCCACCGGCTCGGCATTGGTTGCAGCAGCAGCCGGCGCGGTTGTAGCCAAGCACGGCAACCGCTCCGTCTCAAGCCATTGCGGTAGTGCCGATTGCCTAGAACTAGCTGGAGTGCGGATTGATTTATCCGCCGATGCGGTGCGTGCGTGCATAGAAAAAGTCGGCATCGGCTTTTTGTTTGCCCCTAACTTTCATCCGGCGATGCGCCATGTTGTCGGCATCCGCAAATCGCTTGGCGTTCGCACCCTGTTCAACCTTTTAGGCCCGCTGACCAATCCAGCACGCGCACCACACCGAGTAATCGGAGTATTTGACCGCGCTTGGCTTGAACCGATGGCGCAAGCCGCTGCCGCACTAGGTGTTAAGCGCGTGATGGTGGTGCACTCGGAGGACGGCTTGGACGAAATAAGTCCCGCACAACCCACACATATCGTCGAGATCATTAACGGCACAACCCGACGCTACACACTGACACCTGAGGACTTTGCTTACAACCCGGTAGAGCTGTCAACTATACAAACGACCTCGCCGGAACATAGCTTGCAAATGCTCAAAACCGCGCTTGAAGGGAACACGCCGGCTTCACAAGCGATTGCGATGAATGTCGGTGCCGCACTTTATATTGCGCAACTGGCATCTGATGTCAAAGAAGGTGCCGAGACGGCAATGCGCACGATGCGCTCAGGGCAGGCATTGGACAAACTACAAGCACTCATAGAAACCAGTCAAGCAGAGGCAGAGGCGGCAGACGATGCCTGAGCAGAAATCCATACTTCCCGAAATACTCGCGCATAAACGACAGGAAATTGCCGCACTTCGCGAACGGCACAGCATAGACACACTCAAGGACTACGCGCAAGAGCAGGGCGCACCGCGCGGCTTTGCCCGCGCATTGAAAGAGCGCGTGGCAAATCAACAAACCGCAATTATTGCCGAGATTAAGCGAGCATCTCCCAGCAAAGGCATGTTGTGTGAAGACTTCAACCCATTGGAGATTGCCCACAGCTACATGATGGCAGGCGCGAGCTGTTTGTCGGTACTCACCGATAAAAAATTCTTCAAAGGTTCGGGACCGATACTAGACCTAGTGCGCCGTCATTGCATGTTACCAACTCTGCAAAAGGACTTCATCATAGACGAATATCAACTATACGAAAGCCGAGCCATTGGTGCCGACTGCATCTTGTTGATTGTTGCTGCACTGCCCGACGATGCACAACTACAAGCCCTCTACGCCAAAGCACGCGAACTCAATATGGATGTGTTGGTAGAAATACACGATGCAGAGGAACTGGAACGCGCCCTGAAACTTGACGGCGTAGAACTCATCGGCATCAACAACCGCAACCTTCGTACTTTCCAAACCGAATTGCAAACCAGCATCACGCTTGCGGCGCAAATCCCCGAAGACAAAGTCGTGATTAGCGAGAGCGGCATCAACACCCCTGCCGATATACAAACACTCGCCGAACACCATATACACGCCTACCTGATAGGCGAAGCCCTGATGACTGCTGCCGACCGCAGTGCCAAACTAAAAGAATTATTGCACAAATCTAACCGCTTGCGCCATTGAATTTAAGAAAACGGTAGGGGCGGATTTGCATATCC
>JAPOSK010000372.1 GCA_026709725.1 Paracoccaceae bacterium
ACCAAAGGTGATGTCGCCGCCGTCATCAGCAGAATCGAGGATGTAATAAGGTGGAGTTTGTATGACATTGTTATCAATGTCGATCCCTCGCAAATTGGTGTCGGACTTCAGGCGGCCGCTGATGCCGGCATTCCGGTCATCGGTATGGATGCCGGCACTGACCCACTTGTCGCGGCCAATATTACATCAAACGGGTATGCAATGGCAGCCGAAACGGCTGTCTATGTGGCCAATCGGATCGGCGGCCAGGGACGGGTTGTCATGTTTACATTTGACCCCTTTCCCCCGGTCCAGGTCAGGGGTGTCATTGCCGACGCCGTCTTTGGCAACTTTCCTGATATTGAGATTCTGGACCGGATCACACCGGATGTCAGCGATGGCGGAATTGCCGACAGCCGTGCACAGATGGAAGCCGTGCTCGCTGCCAATCCGGATCCCGGCAGCATTGCAGCGGTCTGGGCAGCCTGGGATCAACCGGCATTGGGCGCCCTGCAGGCCATTGAGGCGGCGGGACGGGCTGATGAAGGAATTGTGATCACTGGCATCGATGCCAATCCGCAGGCACGGGACGCAATCGCCCAGGGAGGGAACCTTGAAGCGTCGGTTGCACAGGACTTCGATGGCATCGGGCGCACAACAGCTGATACTGTCAGGCGTCTGATCGCTGGCGAGTCACTGGTGCAGAACGTCATCTATGTTCCTACGAAACTCGTGACGCAGGAGAACATTTCCCGATAGCCCGTTCTGTTTCAGTGCTGGCGGGACGCGGGTTCTCAACCATGGACATCCCACCGCAGTGCCTGAAGCTCCAGGGCGTTTCGCTTCGATTTGGTGCTGTCCGGGCACTTGATCGTGTCAGCCTGACATTCCGGTCAGGAGAAATTCATGCCTTGATGGGGGAAAACGGGGCCGGCAAATCAACGCTGATCCGCGTGCTTGCCGGTCTTGAACAGCCAGATGCAGGGAGAATGCAGATTGATGGCCGCCATGTGCCATTTGGTGATCCAGGCAGAATGCGGGCGGCGGGATTCCGCTTTATCCATCAGGAGTTGCGTACCGTCAGCGGCCTCTCAGTGGCCGAAAACATGCACCTTGATCACCCGTACCCCCGCATTGGTCCCTTTGTCGACTGGCGCGCACTGAATGCTGCAGCCTCAGCCGCACTTGGTCGGCTTGGACTTGACCGGATCAGCCCCCGGATGCCGATGGCAGCACTTGGAGCAGGAGACCAGATGCTTATCCGGATTGCCGGGACACTGGTTGATGCATCCGGGGAGATCCCGTGGCTGTACGTCATGGACGAGCCCACTGCTGCACTGACATCCGAAGAGTCCGGACGGGTCTTCACAGTCATCCGCGAGTTGGTCGGGGAGGGTGCCGGCGTTCTCTACGTCTCCCATCGCATCCCTGAGGTCTTTCGGCTTGCCGACAGGATTTCGATCCTGCGTGACGGCACCCATGTCTCGACCCGGTCCCGCAGCGGGACCGTTGAAAGTCAGGTTATCGGCGATATGACAGGACGAGAACTGGGCCATTTGTTTCCGCCCGGTCAGCCAAACCATGCACCAGCCGGACCGGTCCTTCAGGTTGCCAGCCTCAGTGCCGGTCCGGTCCGGGATGTGAATTTTTCTCTCAAGGCAGGTGAAATTCTCGGGATTGCCGGGCTCGCCGGTTCAGGTCGCGGAGCCCTTCTGAAGGCACTGATTGGCACGACTCCCCGGATGACAGGACAAATCACACTCAATGCGTGCAAGCTGGCAGGACATCCGTCAAAAGTCTGGGCCGAAGGCATTGCCTATATTCCGAGAGAACGACGCCGGGAGGGCCTGCTGCTGCATCGGACAATTGCTGACAATGTCACCCTTCCCCATCTCGGCAAGCTGTCATGGGCAAGGATTCTGCTCAGGCATCGCCAACTGCGCACCCTGACCCGGACCTACGGCCGGCAGGTCCGATTGAAATGCACTTCCATCACACAATCCTGTGATGAACTTTCGGGTG
>JAPOSK010000489.1 GCA_026709725.1 Paracoccaceae bacterium
CCGGCCAGGAATACGCCCGCTTCAAAACCGGAATCCTCATCAGGGGGTGCCGCATCCGGCAAAAGACGAAAACGCGGCAAGGGCAAATCAGCAAAAGACTCATGAGGGTCTGAACCCGGCCCGGATCACCCTGCCATGTCTGCCATCCTGACCGAATTCGATCTGCCCCCCGAAGCCATCGCGCAGGGCGAAACACTGTTCCGCGGTCCGATTGATTTTCGGCAATCTGCACTGGCCATGGACCATCTGCCCCCACCTGACCGCCCTGAGGTCTGTTTTGCCGGTCGCTCCAATGTTGGAAAATCATCCCTGATCAATGGGCTGGCCGGCCGGCGTAAACTCGCCCGGACCTCGAATACGCCGGGCCGCACGCGCGAGATCAATTTCTATACCATCAGCAGGACCTGTTCTCTCGTTGATCTGCCCGGCTACGGCTACGCACGGGCTTCAAAGCATACAATCGCGCGCATGACCCGGCTCGCCGGTGATTACCTGCAGCTGCGGACTGTCCTGAAGAGTGTCTTTCTTCTGATTGATGCCCGCCATGGACCGAAGCCGGTTGATCTTGATCAAATTGCATCATTCACTCTTTATGCGGTTCCCGTACAGATTGTGCTGACCAAGGTGGACAAGGTCTCTGCAGCCGCACTCTCCAGCAGTGTGGACATGGTGATGTCTGAACTTATGAACGCTCCCACCGTTTATCCAAAAATGCTTCTGACCAGCGCGAAGGATCGCACGGGGCTTGCCCTTCTGCGGGCCAGAATCGCCCTGCTCGCCTGACGGGCTGCACATTCATCACGAGATGGTGTATCATCCGTCCCGCCTGGCAGCCGGTGCCGGAAAAACAGGTGCAGCATGACAGAGACCCACATTCACACCGCCCGAACACTGTCAGCAGCCCTCCCCTATCTCCAGCGCTACGATGGTGCCGTCATCGTGGTCAAGTTCGGTGGTCATGCAATGGCGAATCCGGCCACCGTTGCCGGATTCGCGCGTGATATCGTGCTCATGCGGCAGATTGGCATCAACTGCCTGATCGTCCACGGCGGTGGGCCCAAGATCAACGACACATTGACATCCCTTGGCGTCAAATCGTCATTCATCAATGGCAACCGGGTCTCGGATGCCAAAACCGTCGATGTTGCTGAAATGGTTCTCTCCGGCTCCATCAACAAAGGTCTTGTGCAGGCGATCAATCGTGAAGGCGGGCGGGCGATCGGGATCTCCGGCAAGGATGCAAATATCCTGATCTGCGACTATGCCGACGAGTCACTCGGTCTCGTCGGGAAACCTGTTGAGACCAATACCGGGGCTCTCCATACGCTGCTTGATGGCGGCTTCATTCCTGTCATGGCACCTGTCGGGGTCTCCCGTGACTGGCAAACACTCAATGTCAATGCCGACACCGTGGCCGGCGCGGTTGCCTCTGCACTCAAGGCTGACCGACTTTTGCTCCTGACGGATGTGGATGGCGTCCTTGATGAAAATGGTCATATCCTCTCCCATCTGACACAGGAAGAGGTCGAACACTACACCCTTGACGGTCTCATCAGGGGCGGCATGATTCCGAAGACCAGAACAGCCATGGAGGCTGTCAGCAATGGTGTCCGGGCAGCTGTCATCCTCAATGGGACAATCCCCAATGCCCTGCTGCTCGAACTCTTCACCGACGAGGGCGTTGGCACCCTGATTTCCGATCACGCCGCCAGAGCAGGGCGGAAGAGTCCCGCCAACCCGGGCCTCCGGAACCCCCCGGGGGCTCCGACAGTCGACAGTGCGTGCGGAGACTGACAGAAATGCACTGAACCGACGATCAGACGCCGATATGGCGTTCCGCGATCCCGGAGCTCAGATCATCAATGGATCCGGCCCAGACGGTTCGACCGCGCGCAAGCACCGTTGCCGTGTCCGAAATGGCTTTCAATTCCCTGACCGATTTGTCGATCAGCAGAACCGCCATAAAGCAGGGGAGTATTGCCTCCTCTTGTCTCATCTGT
>JAPOSK010000004.1 GCA_026709725.1 Paracoccaceae bacterium
GGGCACGCTGAGCGGGGGTGACAGCTGGGCCGAACGGGAGTATGGTCGGAGCCCGCACCCCGATGGGCGGGTTCGGCGCAGGATAATACAGATGGGCGCGGCCTGGATGCAGAGTTCCGGGGCCAGCCTGCCAATCATATTCCCGGGGCAGGCCGAACAGAGGGCCGCCTACCGGCTGCTCTCGAACGACGGCGTGACAATGGAGCATATCCTCGATTCGCACACCGAGCAGACCGTGGAGCGCTGTGGCGCCGAGCAGTTGGTGCTGGCGATCCAGGACACCACAACCCTCAACTATGCCGGTCTTGTGGCCACCCAGGGTCTTGATGACATCGGTAGTGGCAACAGGGGTCTTCGGATGCATGTCGGGATCACCGTGAATGCGGCGGGACGACCGCTCGGTCTCTTCATGACCAATGCCGACCTCCGCCAGGCCGAGGGCAAGGACAGCCGCCGCTGGGTGCTGGGTCTGGAACGGGCCGGGGAACTGGCCCGTGCATGCCCCCGGACCCGCGTGATCAATGTCTGTGACCGTGAAGGCGACTTCTGGCAACTCCTCGCCCATGCCGACAGGGCCGGGCAGGAGCTTCTGGTACGCACCCCATCCCATCATGAAGACATGGGCGGCGTCCAGTGCCGGGTTGTGCTGCCGGATGGTGGTGATGCCGATCTCCGAGATCATGTCCTCCGGTCCGAACCCGTGGGCCTGCGCACGATCACGGTCCCCGCCCGGGGCGGCCTGCACAAACGCAAGGAGCGGGTGGCGAAGCTGACGGTTCGCTGCCTGCCCGTGACCCTGCTGCCACCCGGGGACTTCAGCACCGATCCCCCGGTCTCCATGCTCGCCGTCTCGGCATGCGAGGAGACCCCGCCCGCCAGCGTCCGGGGCAGGGCAGGCAGGCGGGGAGGTCCCCTGCGCTGGATTCTGTTGATGCTGAGCGATGATGCTGGCCCTGGGGCTGCTGATCCTGACTGTGCGACCGCCGTTCTGGACTGGTATGCGCTGCATTGGAAGATCGAGCACTTCTTCAGCACTCTCAAGCAGGGCACATGCATTGAAGGCCGCCGCCTTGACCAGGCTGATGATCTGCGCAAGTGCTTCGCCTTTGATGCGATCACTGTGTTCCGGATCTGGGATTTATCCTGCTGAGACCGGGGCACGGCCTGATGAGCCGGTCAGAAGTAATGCCATCCCCGAGACCTTCAATGGAGGCGGCGGATTCCGCGGCTGTCCGGGATTCTCACTCTGATTGCCGCAATTTCCCAGGTTGATTGACGCGCTCCACTAGCTGCAGTGAACCTTGCGGGTGCAGAGCTGGGGGGATTCCGGAGACTATGGGGCACCAATCTCCTGAATTGTGACGTTTGAGCAGGTCTCTCTGGCGATATCGCAGAGATGTCTGTGGTGGGTAAAGCAGATAACCTGGGTTGCGCGGGCGAGGTCTTCGAGGGCCGTAAGGGTCCGGGCAGCGCGCCGATCATCGAATGTCTCAATGATATCATCTGCAATAAAGGGGAGGGGCGGGGATGCCTTGAGGGTTTCATGGATACCGGCAATCCGCAGGGCGAGATAGAGTTGAAACCGTGTGCCCTTCGAAAGACCGTCCGCCAGTTTTGCCACGCCATCTGCGGCTTCAGCCATAAGAACCTCGCTGGTGCCCTGAAACACCGTTGTCAAACCAGTGTAGGCATCCCCGGTGATCAGACGAAAGACCTCGGAAGCTTTCTTCATCATGTCACTGCGGTGAGTCTGCATGTATGTCCTGATTGTGGATTCAACGGCAAAAATACCCAGACGTTGCCGCAAATGATTGACAGCGGCATCCTCAAGGCTGAGTTCAAGATTGGCAATCTGCAAATCCAGCCTGGCGACATCATCATCGCCGCCAATACTGTCAAGTTCACGTTGACATCGGTCATGCTCCATCATCTTTTCGTTGCACAGGATTTCCAGAGTCTTGCACTCCTGTTCGAGGGCCGATTTGCGGGCTTCAAGCTCCGGGCGGACGGCTCCCTGCAGTTCCGCCTCTGCCGCATCCACATTATCGGATGGCAGGATATCGCCAAGGCTGTCAATCAGGTCCTTCTCGGCCCCTATCAGCTGCTGCAGGGCATCGGCCCGTTCCAGTGTCTGCTCCAGCACCTGCATGTCGGTGAGATTGTAGGGTTCCCCGAGCTCTGCAATGACTTTGCCGGTCTGCTCAATCCGTGCAGCCACTTCCCTCACCGCATCCCGATTCTCAGCAAGCCTTGCCTTGATTCGCTCCCGGTCACGGGTATGATCCTGAGCTCTGCGGATGGTATTGCTGATTTCGCGCCAGGCGCCCAGAGGGTCTGAATTCTCAAGGAGATCCGGGTTCTCGGCTGTGTTGCCGGTGCCAACCGTGAGGCGGTTTGTCATGGCCTGAATTTCGGTCACAAACTGCTCCACGTCATGCTCCATCCCCTGGATACGCCGCTCAAGCATGCGTTGTCTTTCCACAAGAGATTTGATTTTCCCGATGACTTCCAGACGCTGTGTCATGATCTCAACGCCTGGATGATCAGCACCAAAGACAACGGATTCGCAGGCTCGCCGCCACTCTGCATGCCAGTCCTCTGCCCGCTGTTTCGCTTTGCCTGCATTCCTTGTGCGCCGCTGACGATCTCTTTCGGCCTGGTTGAGTTGCTCACGGATCTCCGCATTGCGGGCCATCTCTCTTACCGTCCTGCGAGCAAGTGCAATCATTCCATCAAGCGGCATGGCTTCATCGCCCAGGAGTTCAGCAGCCCGCAGGGCGGTGGCGAAGTCGGACGCGAGCGCGGCAATCTCATTGGTCAGGTCAGATTCCTTGATCTCAAGCCTCTGTGCCTCATGCCAGCGATCAAGGGTCTCTTTGCGTGCTGCCAGCCAATCCCGTCCCATGTCAAGCATATCTGCGGCCGTGCAGTCGGGAAGGGCTGACCCCAGTGCCTTCACAATATCCCGTTCAATTTTTTTCCTTGCCTTGAGATGTGTGCCCTTCCGCTTCTTGAGGGATTTGATTGATGCCTTGAGTTCCGTACGCTGGTGTTGTTTTTGCCTGAGCCCCTCCTCGCGGTTGCGGTCATTGACGTATCGTGTGATGAGTTCATCATGTTCCCGCAATGTGCTCTCAAAGATGTTTGCTGTCTCGACATCAAGGGCATCCCGGTGTGCACTCCAGGCATGTTCGCGACGCGTGCGCAGTGCCGCAAGTTCCTTGTAGGACACGGTTCCTTCAGAGCGGTGACTGGTCAGTTCAGCATCAATCAGGGCGCATTCGGCCGCAGCCGCGGATATCCGTTCGGCGGTTTCGTCGATCCTTGACTGGCAGTGGGTGAGCGATTGCTGCCATGTGCTGATGCGGGAGACCGATGGAGGGGTCAGTTGGGCCAGAACATCAATCGTTCCCGACCAGGGGGCAAGCTCTTTCAGCGATGTATCGATACGGGCATTTATCTCTCTCCGCTGTGCGGCGGTGGTCTGCTGATCCTGACGGGGGTTGTGCTGCTCCAGACATTCGAGAAGGGCCTCAAGCCGGGTGATATGTTCGGGGTCTTGTGAGCGGCTCCCCAAACGGTCCCTTGTTTCCACACAGCGCTCGTTGGCCTGCTCCAGCTCGTTCTGGCTGGTTTCGACGGCTTCCTCAATCCTTCCATGCTTCTTGATCAAAGACTGGAGTTCGGACACGATACCGTTGTCAGGCAGCAGAATTTCGATGTCATCTTCCGTCGCGGACAGAAGCGCACACTGATGCTGGATATCCTGTGTGAGATGATCGCGTTCAGATTGGCGTTTGGGAAGATCCTTTACCGCACCGGCATAAGCGACTCGGGCCGCCTCGACCCGTTCAAGATCATCTGTCGGGACCAGAGCATTCTCGTTGACGACAAGGCTCTCAAGTTCGGCTTCAAGAGCGATGGCCTCATCTTGCAGTCGCTTGCCGGTAATTTTGGCTTCCCGGTGGGTGTCCTTGGTCTCTTGCCAGAGTTTGCGCCAGCCTTGAGGTGGTGCAGGGAGGAGGCCGATCTCCTGCTGTCTTTTGCGATTGGCAGTGAGTTGATTGATTGTTGACAATGCCCTGAGCCTGTTACCGACATCATGGAACTCCTTGAGCTTTTCGTCACGCCGTTGCCGTGCACCGTCCAGTTCGGTCGCGGCAGCCTGGAGGGTCTTGGTTATCGTGGCATATTCCGTGGCGGTAACTTCAATCCCCTTTTTCTGTTCGGCCAGTGCCTTGAGTTCTGTCTTGCGATCATTGAGGCCTGTCTTGCGGGCCTTGAGACGGTAGAACGCATCACACTCACACTCAAGTTCACCGAGATGCTTGGAGATCTCGGCAATACCGGCACTGGCCGAGAACAGCAGTTTACCGAGATCGCCACGGCTGTTGACGATCTCTTCACCGCCCTTCTCGAGTGTTTCATCATTCACTGAGTAGATCAACTCGTACTGTGTCCGACCAAAGCCACCGAGCAAACCGGAGAGAGATCCCTCGTTCCCGATGGAGCCATCGGCGTGCCGCAAGGTGTCCTTGTTCCCCTTGCTGCGGTAGAGCAAAATCCCGGAGGCACCATCCGCAAGGGATGCACCGATTTTCATCGAGGGCCCGTGCCGGAAACTGTAGGGGGTGTTGCGCTTGATGCCGAAGAGAAAGTCCAGCCATGCCGAGAGTGCCGTCGTTTTGCCGGCTTCATTGTCGCCATAGATGATGTGCAGGTCGGGCTGTCCGGCGGCATTGGGTCCGAAGTGCATCTTCTGGTTGGCAAAGAGGCCGTATTTCTCGAGATGCAGTGTTGTCAGTCTCATGAGGTGGTGTCCTCATGCGGCATCTGAAGCCGGGCCAGAACCTGCCGGAATCCCTCCGCTGCCAGGTCCTGTTGAAACCGGCACCTCTCATCTTCTGTCACACCGAAGTGATTGCGGGTTCCGGGTGGAAGCGTCTTGATGAAACTGTTGATATATGCCACCGCCTTGTCATCAAGGAGTGTGCAGTTCTCAGCTGTGGTCAGCAGACCGGCCAGTGTCGCGTCAAGATCCCCAAGCGCATCGCCGGACGCTGATGACGGTGTCTCGGTGACCAGTTTGTCAATCCAGACACCTTCCAGTCGTTCAGCGGCCACCTGGCACTCGCTCAGCAGCAGGTCCGTATCACGTTCAATTCTCCACCCCAGATCAGTCTGACCATGAAGCAAGATTCTGAGGACAATTTGCCGATCCTCAACAGACTGACCGGCAGTTTCAATATGGTGATGTATTGATCTGATCAGCGCGTCCCAGCTTGCGACCGGGCTGACATCAACGGGAAGACGTATGAAGTCAACCAGCGAGACACATTTTTCCTCAAGCGTGATGGTTCCATCGGTATCGATCTCGGCGAGTGTCACAGACTTGCGGCCATCCTCGCCGATATCCCGACCCTGGGGGATGCCAGGCATCACAACAGTTGCCTGCCCTTCATGCACGGATCGCTTGTGAATGTGACCAAGGGCCCAGTAGGCAAAGCCTGTCGCATCCAGATCCTGAAGGGAGCAGGGTGCATAGGGGTCATGGCCCTCCGAGCCCCCAAGGCTGGTATGCAGCATGCCGATATTGATTACATCCGGCACAGCAGGCCGGAAGCGTGTAAGAAGATTTTCACTGACATGTCTGTCCTTGAAACTGATTCCGTGAATGCAGATGGACTGGCCATCCTTTTCCATGGTTTCGATTCCGGCCTGTCCCTTGAAGACGTGAACACAGTCTGGCCACACGAACTGGCGGGAGAGTTTCGAGCCTGCATCGTGATTGCCCTGAATGATGAAGACACGGATATTGGCCTCACCCAGTTTTGCCAGTTGTGTCGCGAGAAACCGTGCAGTCTTCATTGATGTCTGGTCGCTGTCATAGAGATCGCCGGCGATCAGCAGGGCATCGACCGCTTCGGCAATGCAGAAGTCAACAATTCGGGCAAATGTTGATCGGGATGCCGCCCCGATCTCCTCGGCCAGGGCCATGTCCCGCAGGGCCAACGAGCGGAGGGGTGAATCGAGGTGAATGTCAGCTGTATGGACAAAGCGAAATGCCATGCTGATTCCTCCTGCAATGCGGCGGATGACGTATAGCAGAACCTGGCACAGGGAACGCAAAGTGACGGGTGGACCAGTGCATACAGCTAATAAAATGTGAATTTAATATGCACTCAGGAGATATTCAAGTTCAGTATGCAAATAAAAAACAAAATCTGAATCCTGTCATGGTGAATGTCCAGGTGGCCCTGGATCGACAATGCGCCGGTCTGGATTGGCGCGGGGGATGGCGACCGGAAAGATCCCGGCTGGATGGATCAGACCGTCTGCGGGAGCGGAATCAGACATTGAAGAGGAAATTCATGATGTCACCGTCCTGAACAATGTAGGATTTCCCTTCAGCCCGGATCTTGCCCGCTGCCCGGGCGCCAGCAAAACCATCGGCAGCGATGAAGTCATCAAAGGAGACGGTTTCAGCACGGATAAAGCCTCGACGAAAATCCGCATGGATTCGGCCTGCGGCTTCCGGAGCCGTTGCACCGGCCCTGACCGGTCGGGCGCAGGTTTCCTTCGGGCCTGCGGTGAAGAATGTGATCAGACCGAGGAGGTCATAGCCGATGCGGACGAGCTGGGAGAGTCCGGACCCCTCACAGCCGATCATGGCCAGATATTCAGCGGCCTCACTTCTGTCGAGATGTCCGAGCTGTTCCTCAAGTGCGGCAGAACAGAGGACCAGAGGCATTGATTGACTGCGGGCATGCTCGGCAATGCGTTCTGTCTGGGCGTTGCCTGTGGCCATATCCTGTTCAGCAACATTGCAGACGTACATGACCTTCTTGGCCGTGAGCAGACCAATCTGGCGCCATGCGGTGCGTTCACCGCCCACAATGTCAACCTCCCGTGCCGGGCGGCCATCGTTGAGCACGACCGCGGCCCGGTCAAGCAAGGCCTGACGCAGGATTGCGTCCGCATCGCCGCCCTTGACGTGACGCTTGAGAGCTTGGGACTGGCGCTCGATGGATTCGAGATCGGCAAGGATAAGTTCGGTTTCCACGACCTGAACATCATTCAGTGGATCAACCGTGCCGTGAACATGGACAATGTCATCGTTTTCAAAACAGCGGAGGACATGGGCAATTGCATCCACCTCACGGATGCTGCCAAGGAAACGATTGCCGAGACCTTCACCTTGCGCGGCCCCCTTGACAAGGCCGGCAATGTCAACAAACCGGGTGCGGGCCGACAGGGCAAGGCGGGATCCGGCATGGGCGGCAATGGCGTCGAGTCGTGGGTCGGGAACAGCGACATCACCGGTATTGGGTTCGATGGTGCAAAAGGGGTAGTTGGCGGCCTGGGCCGCAGCAGTTCGGGTCAGTGCGTTGAAGATTGTCGATTTGCCAACATTGGGCAGGCCGACAATCCCTGTCTTGAATCCCATCTGTCATGCCTTGCATCTTGTGGTGTGTTCGTCTTGAAATCACGCTGGACTTCAAGCAAACACCAGCCTGTATCCAATCGGAAGGTCCCTATCATGCAAGTCAATGCCCATGTCAATTGTGCTGCTGCCCGGACTGTTGATCACAGGGCGTGGTGACAGGTCCGGAGTGGCATTATTGCCTTGATAGAGCGATAGCCCGTCCGATACCGGGATTGATCATGTTGGATGGTTGAGTGAGAGTATGACCCGTATAACAGCCACATTCAGACGCTTGCAGGCAGATGGTGCCAAGGCCTTCATCTCCTATACCATGGCCGGGGATCCAGATTATGCCACTTCAGCCGCAATTCTCAAGGGTTTGCCGGCGGCTGGTGTGGACATCATTGAACTTGGCATCCCATTCACGGACCCGATGGCTGACGGGCCGATCATCCAACGCGCTGGCCAGCGGGCACTCGCGTCCGGCCAGACCGTTGCCCGCACCCTTGACATGGTCACGACCTTCCGGGCCGCCAATGACATGACGCCCGTCATCCTGATGGGGTACTACAACCCCATCTATATCTATGGTGTGGACCGCTTCCTTGCTGATGCCAGGCAGGCAGGTGTTGACGGCCTGATTGTTGTTGACCTGCCCCCAGAGGAAGATGAGGAACTCTGTCTGCCGGCCCAGCAGTCCGGTTTGAACTTCATCCGCCTTGCCACACCGACCACCGATGATCACCGGCTTGGCCGTGTCCTGCAAAACAGCAGTGGCTTTGTCTATTTTGTGTCAATCACCGGGATCACGGGCGCACAGACACCCAATCCTGCGGATGTTGCCAGTGATGTCGCTCGCATCAAGGCGGCAACGGATCTGCCCGTCTGTGTTGGATTTGGGGTCAAGACTCCAGAGGCGGCTCGTGAGATTGCGCGGGTTGCCGATGGTGTCGTTGTCGGCTCATCAATTGTCAGCCGTATCGCCGAGGGTGAGGAGGTCAATGCATTGCTCGACCATGTGGCCTCTCTGGCCATGGGTGCCCATGCAGCATGACAGGAGGCCTGGGATGGGGGCACGAATCAGGCAGACCGTGAGCGCATCACGCAGGAGACATCAATGCACGTGATTACCTGCCTGGAGGATTTGCGGCGTGTGTATCATCGTCGTGTCCCGCGCATGTTTGTTGATTATGTTGAATCGGGAAGCTGGACCGAGAGTACGCTTCGGGTCAATCGTGACGACTTCGCTGCTGTCCGCTTCCGGCAGCGGGTGGCCCGGGATCTTTCGAATCGTACCCTTGCATCGACGATGATGGGTGAGGATGTCGCCATGCCCGTGGGGCTGGCACCCGTCGGAATGACCGGGATGCAGGCCGCGGATGGGGAGATCAGGGCAGCCCGGGCGGCCAGGGATTTCGGGGTTCCCTTCATCCTGTCGACGATGTCGATCTGTTCCGTTGAGGATGTCGCCGAACATGCCTATCGGGGGTTCTGGTTCCAACTTTATGTCATGCGAGATGAGGATTATGTTCACAGACTGATTGCGCGCGTGAAGAAGGTCGGTTGTCGTGTGCTTGTCCTGACACTTGATTTACAGGTTCTCGGGCAGCGTCATGCCGATATTCGTAATGGGCTGACTGTGCCGATGCGCTTGACACTGCCAAACTGCTTCAACCTGGCCGGCAAGATTCCCTGGGGGCTTGGCATGCTGCGCACAGGACGGCGATCATTCGGCAATATCGTTGGCCATGTCGATGCCGTACAGGATACTCGCTCTCTGATGAGCTGGGTCGGGGAGCAGTTTGAGCCCAGACTGGACTGGGAACGGGTTTCTGCAATCCGCAGGGAGTGGGATGGCCCCTTTGTCCTGAAGGGGATCCTTGATGTCAATGATGCGGTACGGGCTCGTGATATCGGTGCCGATGGGATCATCGTCTCCAATCATGGAGGCCGTCAGCTTGACGGGACGGTCTCATCAATTTCGGCATTGCGCGCGATTGTGGATGCCGTTGGTGACCGTGTTGAGGTCATGCTTGATTCGGGGGTCCGCTCCGGCCAGGATGTCATGAGGGCGCGGGCTCTCGGTGCCAGCGGAGTCTTTATTGGTCGAGCCTATATCTACGGCTTGGGCGCCGCCGGTGGGGCCGGTGTGCGACAGGTCCTTGAGATTCTCCACAATGAACTTGATCTCACGATGGCGCTCTGTGGTGAACAGCACATCAGGAATGTCGGTCAGCACAATGTGGTTGCATGACATGCCAGCGGTCATTTGGCAGAGATCGCGACTGCATCGGTGGATATCCGGTTGTCAGGAGACCGGGTCTATCCTATAGACGCAGCCCTTGCGGGCATGCACCCTTGGAGGATGTCCGCCGTAACAGCAATGGAGGTCAGGATGACTGGCAAGATACCCGATCTCCCTGCATTGCCAAGGACGAGGACAGGTAAGGGGGCCGCTCGTCAGGCACGCAGGGATGGATTTGTCCCCGGTGTTGTCTACGGTGGCGGCGGTGACCCGCTGCCGATCAATGTCCGGTTCAATACACTGTTCAAGATGCTGAATGCAGGCCGATTCCTGTCGACGCTCTTTAATCTGCAGGTCGATGGTCAGGATGATGTTCGTGTCATCTGCCGCGGTGTACAACGTGATGTTGTCAACGAATTGCCAACCCATGTCGATTTCGTTCGCATTCATCAGGATTCTCGCATCAACATGCAGATTCCCATTGCCTTCACAGGTCATGCCGAAAGCCCGGGGCTCAAGATGGGTGGCGTCCTTACCGTGGTCAGGAACGAGGTTGAGCTTGTGGTCACGGCCGGGGATATTCCGGCTGAGATCCCCATCAGGCTTGATGGTATGGAAATCGGTGATGTTGTGACCATCTCCATGATCGAGTTGCCCGAGGGTACCGAGGCCACGATCACAGACCGGGATTTTGTCATTGCCAATATCTCCGCACCATCAAGTCTGGTTGAGGAGGTCGGGGAAGAAGAGGTGGCAGGTGACCTTGATGAGGATGCGGCGAGCGATACTGCTGTATCCCAGGGTGAGGGTGGAGAATCATAGATATCCGGGAGTCACAGATCGACAGCGGGGAGTCAGCCCGGTGGGAACTTTCCTCCTGGTGGCTGGAGACTGTGGGCGGAGGCCGAGGCAATGAAACTGCTCGTGGGATTGGGCAATCCGGGCCGGCGACATGCTGAAGACCGCCATAATATTGGCATGATGGCACTCGACAGGATTGCTGCCGTGTCGGGGGCTGCCGGGTGGCGTGATCGGTATTCGTCTGAGGCTGCTGACACCAGAATCGGGAACTCCAAAGTGCTGCTTCTCAAGCCGCAAACCTATATGAACAATTCTGGCATGGCGGTGCGGGCAGCATTGGACTACTTCAGGATTCCGCTTGATGATGTGATTGTCCTGCATGATGAGATTGATCTTGTTCCAGGAAAAATCAGAATCAGGCAGGGGGGCGGTCACGCCGGCCACAACGGGTTGCGTTCCATCATCAGTCATACCGGCCCGGAATTTATCCGGGTTCGGTTGGGAATTGGTCACCCGGGCCACAGGGACAGGGTGCGCGGTCATGTTCTCGGGAAGTTTTCCCGCAAGGAACGGGAGGACTGGCTTGAGCCCCTGCTTGATCGCATCGCCGATAATATTGAAGGATTGATCGTTGGCAATCACGCAGCGTTTCTCAACGCCATTATGCAGCCGCAGGCAAACCGGCGGTCTGGTCGCATGCCACCGGAGGGCAGCGAGATGAAGCCCTCTGCTGCGCCGCAGGATTGGCGGGCAAGGTTGCGTGCATTCGTGGGACTTAAAGGGTGATCAGGGAGTTTTTGGTGTGGCAAAACAGTTGAATGTCCTTGGTGAGCCCCTGGAATGCTGCTCGGAGGATCCCATGACCGGCTATTTTCGGACAGGATGTTGTGAGACCGTTGACGAGGATGTTGGCAGCCACACGGTCTGTGCGATCATGACCGATGAATTTCTGGCCTATTCAAAATATGTCGGAAATGATCTCTCGACACCAAGGCCGGAGTATAATTTTCCGGGACTCGTGGATGGTGATCAGTGGTGTCTTTGTGCCCTGCGTTTTGCCCAGGCCTATGACGAAGGCATCGCGCCGCTCGTGCGGTTACGCAGCACCAATATGCGGGCCCTTGAGCATGTCCCTCTCGAGCATCTCAAACAGCGTGCCATTGATCTCAACTGATGCGGGGCTCAGTCATGCCTTGTCCTGGCAGGAGGTCAGCCGGGTGAAGACAGGCATTGCCCGGACCGGCACCCCGGGCAATTGCCCCGACTTTCCGTCCGGGAGACAGTGTCCGGGGGCAGGGGAGGGCTGACAGTTCCGGACAGCGGGGAAGGATGCGTCAACTGTTTGACCGGAGCGACCCGTTGCAGTTCTTTGGGTTCGAAAGAGTCTGTCGACAAGCGGGTCTTGTGAAAGCAGATGGCATCAATCCCATGGGGGAGCATGGGGTACCTTCTCGCTGTTGACGATCCGCAGATTGCGATCACATCGCCGATCAATCATGTCCATATCAATATGGGTGAGTGTGAAGTCCTCAATGGCAAAATTGACCCTGATCCTGGCCGGGCGTGATGACATCGAAATCGGGATGATGCCCTTTTGCAGAATCCAGCGCAGGGTTACTTTTGCGGCAGTCTTGCCGTAGCGTTGCCCGATGGCGGCGAGATCGGGATCGGTGCAGGCGACACCCCGGTCCAGAGCGCAGTAGGCGCTGAGTTGAATCCGGTGCTTCGTCGCATGCTGCATGAGTCTGGACTGATCCAGAAAGGGATGAAACTCAATCTGGTTGGTTGCAAGCGGGACATCAAGAAAGGCGCAGGTCTCTTTCAGAAGACTGATGGTAAAGTTGGAGACGCCAATTCTGCGAGCAAGGCCGCGGGTCTGCATGTCCTGCAGCCACTCGAGGCACTGGAAAAGATTGCCATCAGGTGGCGGCCAGTGCAGCAGGAGAATATCGACCGAGTCCAGTCCGAGATCGGCAAGACTCTGCTCAACCGAGGGGCGGAAGCGATCGGAGGAATAGTTGCCCGGCATGACCTTGGTTGTGATGCAGAGCGAATCGCGCGGGAGTGCCGCGGCTTTCAGAGCCCGGCCAACCGCGGTTTCATTCTGATAGAACTGTGCCGTGTCGATGGCGCGATAGCCGGTCTCGAGAGCGGCCAGAGTCGCCTTCTCGGCTGCCTGTCCCTGAAGCGGCCATGTCCCGAAGATGCGCTGGAACCCGGCTTTGTGGAAAGGGTGCACGGCTCGGTTCAGGATTCGCTGATGTCCATGCCGAGCGCCCGGGCCACGGTGTAGATGTCCTTGTCGCCCCGACCGCACATATTCATGCAGATAATGGTTTCTTTTGGCAGATCACCGGCAATCTTGATGACATGAGCCAGCGCGTGACTGGGTTCAAGAGCGGGGATGATCCCTTCGTGTTCACAGCAGGTCTGAAATGCGGCAAGGGCTTCATCGTCAGTGATCGCGACATAGGAGGCGCGACCGGTTTCGTAAAGCCATGCATGTTCCGGACCGACGCCGGGATAGTCCAGACCGGCTGAAATCGAGAATCCCTCCTGGATCTGACCGTCGGCATTCTGCAACAGGTATGTCCGGTTGCCATGCAGGACACCCGGTCGTCCACCGGTCAGTGAGGCACAATGCATGATCCGGTCATCGATTCCCTGACCACCGGCCTCGACGCCGATGATGGTCACATCACGGTCATCAAGAAATGGATAGAAGAGACCCATGGCATTGGAGCCGCCCCCGATTGCTGCGACCAGAATGTCAGGAAGGCGACCCTCCCGGGCCAGCATCTGTTCCCGCGCTTCCTTGCCGATAATGGACTGGAAATCCCGGACCATGGCGGGGTAGGGGTGGGGGCCGGCCACAGTGCCAATGCAGTAGAAGGTGTCCCTGACATTGGTCACCCAGTCCCGCAGCGCGTCATTCATCGCATCCTTGAGGGTTCCGCGCCCGGAAGAAACCGGGATGATTTCAGCACCAAGCAGGCGCATCCGGAACACATTGGGAGCCTGGCGCTCCACATCATGCTCGCCCATATAGACGATGCAGGGAAGGCCAAAGCGTGCACAGACCGTTGCGCAGGCAACACCATGCTGTCCTGCACCCGTCTCGGCAATGATGCGTGTCTTGCCCATACGGCGGGCAAGGAGAATTTGGCCGAGGACATTGTTGATCTTGTGAGCACCTGTATGGTTGAGTTCATCACGCTTGAGGTAGATCCTGGCTCCGCCCACATGCTCTGTCAATCGCTCGGCATAGTAGAGAGGCGAGGGGCGCCCGACATAATGTGTCCAGAGATCTTCCATTTCCGCCCTGAATGACTCATCGGTTCTGCTGGCCTGATATTCCTTTTCCAGATCAAGAATGAGAGGCATAAGGGTTTCAGAAACGAAGCGACCGCCAAATTTGCCAAAACATCCGTTCTGATCCGGCCCGGACAGGAATGTATTGACCAATTCATGATTCATCAGCTGATGCCTTATACCGTGCAGCCGCAACAAATTCTGCGATTTTTGCAGGATCCTTTAAGCCTGGCGCTGCTTCAATACCAGATGAAACATCCACCTGACTTGCTCCTGTCAGCCGAATCGCAGTGGCCACATTGCCGGCGTTCAGGCCACCTGCCAGCATCCAGGGTTTGGTAAAGACTGCATTCTCCAGAAGCGTCCAGTCAAATGTCAGGCCGTTGCCGCCTGGCAGAGCCACATCATCCTTCGGTCGGGCATCAACCAGAATCTGGTCTGCGACCGCTTCGTATTCCGCCAGTTTTGCCAGATCAGCCTTGCCTGCAAGGCCAACCGCCTTCATGATCTGCCAGGGAGCCATGTTTCGTATCGTGGCGATGCGTTCGGGAGATTCGCTGCCGTGAAGCTGCAGGAGGTCAAACGGGATATTCCTTTGCAGTGTGCAAATCTCGGAATCGGTCGGATCGACCACCAGGACAGTTCTGACAGCCCGACCCTCAGCTCTGGCGACCAGATTGCGCGCCAAAGCGATCGAAATGTGACGGGGGGATCGCGGAAAGCGGACAAGGCCGATGTAGCTGGCACCGGCATTGAGGGCCGCATCAGTGTCCGACATGCGGGTCAAGCCGCAGATCTTGACCCGCACACCGCATGTTGCGGAATGACCCCTGTCGATCACAAGCCGGTCAGTCATTGATCAGGGCGAGGACATCATCCGGGACATCATCCGGTTCGGTGGTGTTCCGTTTGAGAGTCGAGATTTCCTTCTTCATGCGGGATACCTGACGCTGGCTTGCTGATGCACGCGCCCGATGATGGTGCTCCCGCAGCCACTCCCAGAAAAAACCGATCAGGAGACCGATAATCACACTGCCAAAGATCGGCAGAAACAGTGGGACCGAGACGGTTGGCAGGTCGGAGATGGACGTGCCGAGTGATTCGGGCAAGAGACGAAGCGTGACCGGATCGCGATTGGCCAAAGCCAGGATGAAAAATGCAAATCCAACCAGGGCAAGGAATACAGATTTAACAATACGCATCAATTGCGCGCTTCCAGAGCATAATCGGGATTCAGGAGTCCTTGTTGAAGATTCCGTGCAGACGGCGTCCGGGTTTGTAGTTGATCGTATTGCGTGGACCGAGATCGAATGCCACACCCGTTCGTGGATTCCGTGATCTGCGCGGTGCAAGTCGCTTGGGTATAAATACACCAAAGTTGCGGATTTCGACCCGGTGGCCGTCTTCCAGGGCCTGACCGATCATCTCAAATGTTTCCACAACAGCCGTTTTTGCCTGCTGCGGCGTCAAATAAGGGAATTTGTCATTGATTCTTTCAATCAGTTCACTTTGATTCATACAGCCCTCTCCGATTCTGACCCTGCTCGGTCCCTCTATACCCGAAACCAACAGACTCGCCCAGGATATGTCCGCCCCGGATCTCAACCGCTATTGATTTCCTCGCAACTGATCGCACTGTGTTCCAGTGCCAATGGTTCCGGTCCCGGCGATCATGCCGGGCGCAACCTCGACTCTGTTCACGCGGGTGCCATCACGATCTCCTGTTCAGTCCCTGTCGGCATCATCGGCGCGGTCATCCTTGGCTTTGGCCCTGGATTTTTTGACTGCAGGCTCCTCTGCCTTCGCCTGATCCGTTGCCTTTTCATCCTCATCGTCGGTTTGGGACCCCTGTATCGGATGTGATGTCAAGGGCATCACCAAGCACCTCACCGAGAGCGATGCCGGTATCGCTGGTGCCATATTGCGAGATGGCCTCTCGGGTCTCTTCCGCCTCGATTTCACTGATCGAGAGACCAATCTTGCGTTTGCTTTTGTCGATGGACGTTACCATCACCTCAAGTTCCTGACCGATGTGAAAATTCCCGGTGTTCTGTTCATTCCGGTCACGACTGAGATCGCCGCGGCGGATAAAGCTCTGATAGCCGTTGCAGAGAACATCAAGACCATTGTTGCGGATTCCGGTAACCTCAACCTTGACGATTGATTTCTTTTTCAGGCCGCTGATGGCCTGCTGGAAGGGATCGTCGCTCATTCCCTTCAGGGAGAGATTCACGCGCTGGCTCGTGACATCAACTTCCGTCACCACCGCTTCGACCTCATCACCCTTTTTGTGCTCCCTGAGGACGGCCTCACCATCACGGTCCCAGCTTAAATCCGAGAGATGGATCATGCCATCAATGTCACGGTTCAGGCTGATAAACATACCAAAATCGACAATGTTCTGAATTGGGCCGGACACCTTGGTGCCAATTGGGTGATCCTTGGCGAAGGTCTCCCATGGATTCCCCCCAATCTGCTTCAGGCCAAGGGCAATCCGCCGCCGTTGCCAATCGATATCAAGGACCATCACCTCAATCTCCTGGGATGTAGAGACGATCTTGCCCGGATGAATATTTTTCTTGGTCCACGACATTTCGCTGATATGAATCAGTCCTTCGACACCCGGCTCAAGCTCAACAAAGGCACCATAATCGGTGATATTGGTCACATGCCCGGTGTGTCGCGTATCCTTGGGGTATTTTTCTGAAACCTTTAGCCACGGGTCTTCCTGCAGCTGCTTGATACTCAGAGAAATCCGCTGGGTTTCGCGGACCACTTTGATGATCTTGACCTGAATTTTTTCACCGATTGTGACCACATCTGTTGGATGCGCCACACGCTTCCATGCCATATCCGTGACATGCAGGAGTCCATCAACGCCACCAAGATCAACAAAGGCTCCGTAATCCGTGACATTCTTGACAACACCCTCGATCACATCCCCATCCTGAAGCCGATTGACAACTTCAGCCCGCTGCTCGGCCCGACTCTCTTCAAGAATAACGCGCCGTGATACCACGATATTGTTGCGTGGCCGGTCCATCTTCAGAATCATGTATTCATGATTGATGCCCATGAGAGCATCCATGCCCCGAACAGGGCGGACATCCACCTGAGAGCCAGGCAGGAAGGCAACGGCTCCGCCGAGGTCGACTGTGTAGCCGCCCTTCACCTTGTTGAATATCTTGCCCTCAACCTTTTCCGACCTGTCAAATGCCTTCTGCAGGCGATCCCAGGCCTCTTCCCGCCGTGCACGCTCCCGCGAAATGACGGCGAGGCCCCGACCATCCTCAATGCTGTCGAGATACACCTCGATCTCATCACCGACCTCAATATCTTCCGGTCCGCTTGGTCCGTTGAATTCCTTGAGGTCAATGCACCCTTCAACCTTGAAACCAATGTCGATGACAGCCTGCCCGGCATCAAGGGACAGGACCTTGCCCTTGACCACCGATTTGACTTTGGGGGTCTTCTCCGTGAAGCTTTCTTCGAGGAGGGCTTCAAATTCCTCCATTACCGCTGTTTCAGCCACGCGCTGGCACTCTCCTGTTCATTCCAATGACCGATTTCAACGCTCAACCATGCTGTGGCAAGACATATTTCTGCAAGCAGGGATGGCGAGGGAGGTCATTTCCACCGCCGAGCCCGACTCAATCAGACTTCATTCTTGACTTGACGGCAGCAATTGCCCGATCGACGGCCATGCTTATAGTCAATTCTGTCGTATCAATCAAGATTGCATCCTCGGCGATACGCAATGCCGCCAATCCCCGCGTCCGGTCCCGTTCATCGCGTATGCGCAAATCAGTCAGGACTTCCGCAGGATCAACTGCATTTCCAGCACTGACCAGTTCATCATACCGACGTTGCGCCCGTGTTTCAGCATCAGCCGTGATGTACAGTTTGACATCCGCATCCGGGCAGATGACGGTTCCGATATCACGCCCATCAAGGACCGCACCTCCGGGTTGTCCTGCGAATGCACGCTGAAATGCCAGGAGTGCCTCTCGCACATCTTCGATGACGGCAATGACCGAAGACATCGCGCTGACCTCCCGCGTCCGCAATCCGCCGGCCTCCAGATCTTCCGGTTGCAATGTTCGGGCAATCACAACCGGGTCGGCTTTTCCACCACGCCCTTCAATTTCAATCACCCGCCTCGCCACCGACCGATACAAAAGGCCCGTGTCCAGAAACGCAAACCCGAATTCCTCAGCAAGCGCACGCGCAACTGTGCCCTTGCCCGCTGCCGCCGGGCCATCCACCGCAACAGTAAACCCGGCACTTCTCAAGTGAGACATTGCATGCAACCAATTCCGTCAATTCAATACCGCGGCATTGTCGAGTCAGTCTCTTGCAGGCCTCATGAGGTTCGGCTCCAAAGCCAGTCCAGTTCCGAGAACGCCAGCGACCGATCAAAATTTTCGATATTGTCCTGAACATTGAGAATCAGGCAGCGTTTGTTGCCACCATTCCTTTGTCCTCGCAACCCGCGACCAATCATCTGAAAGTAGAGGTTGGGGCTGTACACCGGTCGGGCAACGATGATGGCCCGGGTCCTGGGGGCATCGAATCCTTCACGGAACACACCGTAGTTGACGAGTGCCTTTATCTTGCCGCTGCGAAACTCTTCCACCACGCGGCGGCGCATGGCCGTTTCCGTGTCTCCACTCACGGCGCGTGAACGGATTTCCTGTCCATCAAGGAGAGCCGCTACGGTCCGGGCATGCTCGACAGATGTTGCAAAGATAAGGGCAGACCACTCCGGATCAATATGCTCTCGATAAGCTTCAATGATGCGTTTGGTGCGCTTGGCACTCTGGGCAATTCGATCTTCTACACTTTGCGGCAACCAATGAAGATCCCGCGACCTGTCTGATTCTTCGATTGTAAATGATTCGCCCTCAATAACGCTGTGATCGACTTGAGCAAGTACACCTTCATTCTGCAGCTGCTGAACGACATGTTGGGCATCGTCGTTCCCGAAAGCACCGGCATCGAGTCGGTTGCGACCATAACGATTGGCCAGCCACCTCGTTTCTTGCTCGTTGTATCCACGATAAGGGGTGGCGGTAAGGCCAATCACGAACGGTTCATCGGCACCCTGACGTCTGGTCAGACCGGTCTCCTCCATAACCGAGGTGAAGGTCGGCGCAACGGATCGATGAGCTTCGTCGAAGACAATCAATCTGAAGTCTTTCAGGAAGTCATAGCTTCCCTGATTATTCTCCAGTCTCGTGCGAAGTGTCTGGATGGTTGCGATGACGGTGTGAAGTTCGCATGTGGGCGAGGGCTTCTCTTGTCCACCCCACATTCTGGAAATTCGAAGATGTCTCTCATATATGCCAATGCTTGACCAGACCCGTCGCCACGCATCAACGGCCTGTTCGCAGAGTTCCTCCCGATCAGCAACCCACAAGACTCCACCCTGGAATTTGTCCTTACATATTGCTTTAACGATTGCTTCGACGGCAACACGCGTTTTGCCTGACCCGGTGGGCAGGCTGATCATGCCGCGACGCTGCGGATTGACTGGAGAGGTGTCACAAAACATATCCTGTATATTTTCGACAATTTTTTTCTGGTAGTCATGCAAGTCAGGAAGCCGATACCGACCTTCTACCTCAAGATAGGGTTCGGGTTTACGATTGCGCTGGCCAGCCCATTCGGTGGAGAATCCAAGTGAGCGTACAAACTCGACGGCCCGATTCGACCCGGCCCATTGTTGCGGCGGATTGAGATTATCCAACATCTCCTTGTACTGCTTGAGAGCGTCCGTGTGATATGTTGCAATCGCAGCCTTCGCGACTTCGATTCCTGTCAGCTCTTTGCCATCCATCTCCAACACCCCCAAAAGGGAATTGGGCAGTTTGCTCCGCAGGTGTTTATCTCCAACAGCGGCCAGGAGACGCTCGGCATCGGTGGAACACTGCTTGATCCTGGCGCGGCGTTGCTTGATCTCATCAGGAGTTTTGCGTTGCCAAACCTCTTTAATCTGCCGGGGATGCAGATCAAGCCCCAACTCATCGACGACGGAC
>JAPOSK010000352.1 GCA_026709725.1 Paracoccaceae bacterium
GTATTGATGCCGCACTGGACATGGCCCTTCCCTTGGATTGTGTCCAGGGTCTGCGCCGACCCCACACCCGCAACAAGCGCGGTCGCGACTGCGACTGCGAACAATTTTTTCATCTGTTTCACCTTTCATATAGTAGAGGCACTCAGTCAATACTGATTATCTACAGACTTAAACCCAACGAATCAAGCAGGATGTCCGGCCATCTGGTGCCGCTCCCTTTTTTGAGTTCAATAATTCGGGAAAAATGGCAATGGGCATGTATTGAGGGAAGAATATTTGATAGCGCACTCGCCGCTGTCAGACAGCCAGTGGAGGCATTTTTGTCAACCCAAAGCGAGCCGCATGGCTGATATCTTTATCAACGTCTTTCCCTTCTTCGCCGTCATCGGCTGTGGCTATGCATCTGCAAAGTCCGGCTGGTTTACGGAAACAGCCACCAAATGGCTGACCGGATTTGTTTTTTACTTTGCTCTGCCCGCCATGCTGTTTCGCTTCTCTGCATCCACACCGGTTGCAAAGTCATTCAGCATTGATTTCCTCCTGGCCTACCTCCTGGCCACCCTTGCGGTCTATTTCGCCGCCACAACCATCGCTCTCATTCGCAGGCGCGGGTTTGCTGTGGCCGCTGTCGAAGCCCAGTGCAGCTGTATCGGCAATGTTGGCTTTATCGGGATCCCGATGCTCTATGGACTTCTCGGCAATGCAGCAATCGGACCCATCATTCTCTATCTTGCACTTGATCTCATCATATTCGGGACTGTGATCGTGGTTGTCATCACCGCCTCACGCGCCGGGCGTCTTGATGTGCAATCCTGCAAACGCGTCCTTGGCAGCATCCTCGCCAACCCGATGATTCTTTCAATATCAGGCGGCCTGATCTGGGCGGCCCTCTTTGGTCCCGACCTCCCCCGTCTCATGGATGACACGCTCGATCTCGCCGCGGGTGCGGCCACCCCGTGCGCCCTGTTTGCCATCGGTGCCTTTCTTGCCCCAAAATCAGCCGAAAGGCGTGAAGATGCCGTGATGCTCTCAACGGGAAAACTTGTCCTGCACCCGCTGCTCATGGCATTCTCGACCCTGATGATCTTCGACATCGACCCCGCCATCGCCGGCGTCATGATCGCTGCCGCCGCCATGCCGACAGCAGGCAATATCTTCATCCTGGCAAGTCACTATGGCGTTGCCGCACAACGGGTCGCCTCAACGATCCTGCTCTCAACCGTACTGGGTGTCCTTACGATTTCACTCACACTCGTTCTGATCGACCCGCTGTTCTCATAGTGGCTCTCCATTTCCATCGGATCTTCCCACCAGCAAGATAGGGACCGATATCGCTGAACAGGGATGATAAAGCGGCGGGCATCGGCAGTGGATCAGTTCGGAATCCCCGCTTCCTGCAGGTCTTCGGGCGGTTCGGTTCCGGAGCCGCCTTGTCGACCTGTACCGGAATATCGGCAGGTATCCATTGCCGGTCGGCAACCTGCGCTGCTTGCGCCGGTATGCATTTGATGGATCGGTGAATGCGGCATGGCTGCAGTGCATGCAATGCAGGGCAGCGGGCATGGACATGATTCCCGATCATCTTGCCGAATTCATTGGTGAGGCGGGCAAACCGGCGCATCGAGATGCGCATCGTGAGGTTCTGCCGTTCCACATGGCTGGTCGTAATGGGATCGGGGTCTTTATCAAAAGCGGCTATCAGCGAAGCGAATGGTGTGGTATTGAATTCGGAGTGGCAGGGAGATCCTCAACGCACGCGATCGTCACCGGATCATGTTGGTGCACTTTGATGACGGCGAGGTTGATGGAGTTGCCGGCCAGGATGGATATGCCGACGCGTGGCAACACGATCCTGCGGCTCTGGTGGGCTTGATCGTGGATCGGATCAAGGCAGAATCCCAGTGCATGAATCGCAAGTTACTGATGCATGACAGTCCTCTGCTTTCATGACGCTCAGCTCCGCGCCACTCTGCGCATCAGGAACCGGCAGGTCGCCCGATGTACCGGAGCAAGGGATCTCCACCGTCCTCTCGAAGTCCCTGGCCAGCCCGAAACTCCAGAGCCCGATCAGCGCACGTCTCCGATCCTGAACAGGTCCGGTTTTTCTGGAGGGGGTTTTACCGGGTACGTTTGGGCCGACCGGGCCCGTTTGGGCCCCTCCCTGCCCATCAATGGCCCGAGCCAATCGAGGGCCCGTTCCTGCAGGGATGTCGGCCGTGTGATCATCCGGAAGGCCTGTGCATTCTGGAGGCAGGGCTCGACGGTGTTGCGGGTGATGGTGCCAGGATCGGCAGGCAGGGTCCGGAAACTGTGTACAGACAGGCGCTCCATTCCCTGCCTGCGGGCGCGATCCTCGGCCCTGTCCGGATGACGGGACCGGGGCGCGGGCGGATTGGCGGCGGGGGTGATGCTTGTGCAGGACCTCTGGGATTCATGAATTGATTGACATGACTGCCCGTTGATGAAAGTTTTGCCGACCATGCGCACCGCAACGGCCATGGTTGTCGACCGACCGGGCTCGGTCCGGTTCCATTGTCTTGATAGAGAGAATCACTGAAGGGATATCACACATGGGCTTATCAAAACGCCTCCTTGCCTCCGCCATCGCTGCAACGATGGCATTGCTGACACCAAATCTCACATCGGCGCACATGCTCGACCTCTCGGGCAAGACCGTCGAGTGGATCATTCCATTTTCTGAAACCGGCGGCTCGGCCAAATGGGCCAATTTCTATGCACCGCTCCTGAGCGAGGCCCTGCCGGGCGAACCCACCGTCGTGGTGAAGTTCATGCCGGGTGCCGGCTCGACCAAGGGCGCCAACTGGTTCCAGGAGCAGGATTATGCCGACAGCAACGGCACCCTGATCTTCGGATCATCCGGCTCGACCCAGTTCCCGTATCTGCTGGGGGATCCCAGGGTTCAGTACGAGTACCGGGACTGGAATGTCGTGCTTGCCTCGGGAACAGGGGGCGTTGCCTACCTGCCAACCGAACTGGCAGACATGATGAACGGGGTGGATGCCAGCCCCCTGCAGGGCACGGACTTCATCTATGGCAGTCAGGGCGCAACCCGTCTTGACCTCGTGCCTCTCTTGGCCTGGGAGATGCTGGGACTCAATGTCGAACCTGTGTTTGGCATCAAGGGCCGCGGTGATGGCCGCCTGATGTTCGAAAGGGGCGAAGCCAATATCGACTACCAGACATCTTCCTCGTATCTGGGCGGTGTGGTTCCGCTGGTGGAAGCGGGGACCGCGACACCGATGATGAGCTGGGGCGCGCTTGACGCTGATGGCAACATTGTCAGGGATCCCACCTTCCCCGACATGCCGACCTTCAAGGAACTCTGTGAAGCCACCGACAGTTGTGAGACCAGCGGGGAGCAATGGGAGGCCTGGAAGGCGTTCTTCATTGCCGGATTCCCGGCCCAGAAGATGGTCTTCCTCCCCAAGGGTGCATCCGAGGATGCCATCGCGACCTACACCGCTGCCTTCGAGACGGTCAAGGCCAGATCCGATTTCGCCGAGATCTCGGCCAGTCGCCTTGGCAAATATCCACAGATCACGGGCAGTGGGGCCGCCGCAGCACTCGACAGTGCCACCAATGTGCCCGATGAGGCAAGGGCTTTTGTCGTGAACTGGCTGCAGGAACGCTACGGCGTCTCACTCAACTGACGCCTTCCGGTCCACCCGGCCGCGCAAGGCCGGGTGGATCCTGTCCAAGACTCAGGATCCGCTCGACAGATCATGGAGTTGACAGCAACAGCACTCCCGGCCCTCGGCCAGGCCATGGAGTTGACATTCCAGGCGAATGTCATGATCCATCTGGTGCTTGGCGTTGTCATGGGGCTGTGTATCGGGATCTTTCCGGGTCTGGGTGGCATCGCCGGGCTGTCCCTGCTGTTGCCGTTCATGTTCGGCATGGAGCCGATGTCCGGTCTGGCCCTGATGATCGGCCTCGTCGCCGTGGTTCCCACTTCGGACACATTTGCCTCGGTCCTGATGGGCATTCCCGGCTCATCGGCATCCCAGGCCACCGTCCTGGACGGATTTCCCCTTGCCAAGCGCGGTGAAGCCGCCAGGGCATTGTCGGCAGCCTTTGCATCCTCCCTGTTCGGCGGCCTGTTCGGCGCCTTCCTCCTGACATTCTTCATCCTGATCGCAAGACCGATCGTCCTTGAGTTCAGGACGCCTGAACTGCTGATGATCACCGCGTTTGGCTTGTCCATGGTTGGCATTCTTGCCGGACGCATCGCAATCAAGGGGATCGTTGCCGCCGGTCTGGGTTTGCTGGCCGGGACAGTCGGTGAAGGCGACAGTGCCGGCGCACTGCGGATGGCGAGCTACGACCTCCCCTACCTGACCGATGGTTTCAAACTTGTCATCGTCGGTCTGGGGATCTTTGCCATTCCCGAAATCGTCGCACTGTTGCGGCAGGACAGGGCCATCTCGGACCGGCAGGTTCTTGGAGGCGGCTGGCTGGCGGGTGCCCGTGACTGGCTGGCGAACATCTGGTTGAGCGTACGATGCTCGGCAATCGGTGTCATCGTGGGGGTGATCCCCGGACTTGGCGGGTCGGTTGTCGACTGGATTGCCTACGGTCATGCCGTCATGACCACACGGGATACGCCATCATTCGGCAGCGGCAATATCCGCGGGGTCATCGGGCCTGAAAGTTCAAACAATGCCAAGGAAGGTGGAGGCCTGGTGCCAACCCTCCTGTTTGGCATTCCCGGATCCGGCTCAATGGCCATCTTCATCGGGGCGGTGGCGTTGCTCGGTTCCGGCCAGATCGAGGTGGGTCCCTCAATGATCAAGAACAATCTCGATGTCACCGATGCCATCGTCTGGATGCTGGCCCTTGCAAATGTCGTGGGGACCCTGATCTGTATCGCGGCATCGGGCGGGATTGCCCGAATCACGACGATTCCGTTCCGGTTGCTTGCACCCTTCCTGTTCATGATCATCGCCTTTGCCGCCTTCCAGTCCGGGCAAAGCATCATGGACCTTGTGGCCCTGTTTGGCTTTGGCATGATCGGCATCATGCTGCGTCGATTCGACTGGTCGCGCCCGGCGTTCCTGATTGGCTTTGTTCTGTCCAACCCGGCAGAAACCTACACAAACCAGGCCGTCCAGATTGCCGCATTCAGGTTCAGGAAAAGCTTTGAAGACGGCATTGACTACCTGGTCTCACCGATTGTCATCGTGCTGATCATCATGACCGCCGTGTCTGTGATTCTCGGACTCCGTCAGGCCAGGAACATGCGGTCGGAAGGTGATGTTCCCTCGGGTGCGAAGCGGGCTCCGGTGCTGTTCCTGCTTGTCGTCCTTGCTTATCTCCTTGTTGCCTTTGTCAATGCCTCGCTCATCCCTGACCATTCGGCGGCCGATCGGGTCTTCCCGAGATTTCTTGCCGCCGTTTCGATCGTCGGGGCACTCCTGCTCCTTGTCCAGATGATCCGTTCGCCGGAAGGCCATCCCGTCTTTGCCGATCGTGAACGCGTCGACCGGGCCGAGGGCATGCGCGGACTCTGGCCCACACTCAGCTGGTTTGCCGGGTTGCTGTTTCTGACCACACTGACCGGCTTCATCATTGCCCTGACAGTGTTCCTCCTGACGTATTTCCGCCTCAGGGCCAACCAGAACTGGGCCGGGACACTCCTGCTCGCCGGCGCCGGGATCCTGTTCATCTGCACACTGGCCGGGATCCTCAACCGTGAATTCCCTCCAGGACTCCTGCAGGAACAGGTCCATCTTCCATGGCCCCTGAGATGACACAGACCCCGATACCCTTCCTTTTCATGCGGGGTGGCACGTCCCGGGGGCCCTATCTCCTGCGCAAAGACCTGCCTCGGGACCGGGACACACTTTCGAGGGTTCTGGTCGCCATGATCGGATCGGGACACCCGATCAACATCGATGGAATCGGTGGGGGTGTGGCCGTCACAACCAAAGTGGCCATGCTGTCCCGCCCGGAAGACGATTGGGCCGATGTTGACTACCTGTTTGCCCAGGTCAGTGTCGGGAACGGCCAGGTGGATTACCGGCCGACCTGCGGCAATATTCTGGCAGGTGTTGGTCCCGCGGCCATCGAGACCGGACTGGTGCCTGTGGCCGGCAAGGAGACAGTGGTCAGGATCCGTGCGGTGAATACGAACGCAAGGGTGTGTGCGACCGTGCGTACCCCTGACGGTGCCGTCAGTTATGATGGCAATGCCGCCATCGACGGTGTCCCGGGGACCGCCTCGCCCATTGAACTGAGTTTCATGGACACAGTGGGCAGTATGACGGGCAGCATGTTTCCGACCGGCAGGACGATCGAGAGGATTGACGACATCCCGGTCAGCTGTCTCGATGTGGCCATGCCCATGGTCATTGCCCGGGCTTCCGACCTTGGCATCGACGGTTCCGAGTCGGCCGCTGAATTGGCCGCCAACCGTGCACTGATGCAAAGGATCGAGACAATCCGGCTTGTCGCCGGCGAGAGAATGGGAATGGGTGATGTGGCCGCGTCCGTGACACCGAAATTCGGTCTCGTTGCAAAATCGCGTCATGGCGGGACCATCGCGGTCCGGTATTTCATGCCATGGGACTGTCATCCCTCATTGGCCGTCACCGGCGCCCAGTGCCTGGCCGCCTGTTGCCTGGCCGAGGGAACGGTCTGCGATGGCATGGGTGCCACGATCCCGTCTTCGCCGGCCCAGGTGCAGTTGGAACATCCAGCCGGCACGATGGATGTCACTGTCGAATTCCGGCGGACCGGGAAACATCTGTCGGTGATTTCATCCGGCATTGTCCGGACCGCCAGGAAACTGGCCGCCGGCACGGTGTTCATACCAGGCGACATCTGGTCAGGCCACCCGGGAGATTGATTCGGCGAACCTGCCCGGCACCCGTTCGCTGCGAGCGTCCCCGCGGGTCACGAAGACCAGCGAACGGGACCATCCCCGCCCACCGGGCGCGGGTTTGGCGAAAAATCCGCGTTCACATCATCCTGGTCACCTTGTTCAAGCCGACCGGTGCATCGGGGTTGAAGCCGAGATCGCAGGTCAGCCTTTCGAGGAATCTGTAGAACGCCACGGCCTGAAGCGGCGGGAAAAGGAGATCGTGCGTTGCAACGGGCACCGGCAATGCGGCCTGCGGGTCATCCTGATCGGCCAGCAGGATCACGGCACCCTTGTCCTGCAGCTGTGCCATCACAGTCTCGATGGAACGACCGGCTGTTCTGCGGGTGCCAAATACCGGCGCAGCCAGGTGACTGCCGGCGATGGCAATCGGTCCATGCCGGACCTCGGCAGGCGAATAGGCTTCCGCATGAATCCGGCAGGTTTCCTTGGATTTGAGCACCGCCTCGCCCGCGATGGCAAGACCGGGACCCCTGCCAATGCAATACAGCGAACGGGACCTGGCCAGTGGCAATGCCGCCCGGGTCCCGTTGGAAGCCAGGGCCGCGCGGGCCAGATCCGGAAGGGTCGGAAGGCCTGCTGAAGATCCCTGTCATCGATGCTGCATCACGATTGCATCTGCGTGCCTGCTCGGATGACGGGGCCGGGGTGCACTCGGAGCTGGCGGCAGGGGTGATGCTTCAGCGTGTGACCTGCGGGGCAGGACCCACGCTGATGTGGCGAGGAGTTGGGAACATGTAATGGTCATGCGGGCAGGCATCACGGGATGGCACGGACAAACAATGCGCGGGCCGGTCTTCTGTTTGCTGCGTGGAGCTGCCATGCGGATCAGGAGCGTCAACCGAAAGAGCGCATCGCTGGATGCTCCCGTTGGCTTCGGTTTCAGGGAGTCAGGTCCCAGGTCTGTCTTGAGCTGTCCTGTTCCCGCCGATCAGGTCACGGTGACCGCTGTACCCGACGCCGAGACCATCAGCATCTTGTTGATGACCTCATAGTCGATATCGACCCCGATCACGGCATTGCCGCCTTTTGATCTGGCATCCTCCCGCATTTCATCAAGGGCGATCTTCCGCGCCCGACCCAGCTCCTTCTCATAGGCACCGCTCCGGCCACCGATGATGTCGGTCACCGCTGCAAACAAGTCCCGGAATACATTCGCACCAAGAATCGCCTCTCCAGCCACAATCCCATGATATGAGGTGATCGAGTGTCCCTCAATTGTGCTTGTTGTCGTGGTCAGCATTGTTTTGGGTCTCCTCATTGTCAGGCAACACAACAGTCCCGGGACCTGACTGCAGGATATTCAGATCCCATTGGTTTGGTTGTGGAGTGATATACACCAGGGGGAAAAGAGTAAATGTCAGCCTTGTCGAATTCAGACAGTGGTTTCTGATCAATGACCGGAACTCAATCCTGGCCCGGAACGTCCTGGTTCCGAACCGTTCCTGACAGGGCCCGAAGGCAAATGATCGAATGCGTGACCAGGGCCGATATGACAACAAAACCGCCAAGAACAGCATACACAGTGGGGGCTTCACCGATAAGCAGCCAGACCCAAAGCGGGCCCAGGGCGGTTTCGAGCAACAGGAACAGTCCGACCTGCGGAGCAGGCAGGTGGCGCGGTGCCATTGCGATCAGACCCAGCGCAACGGGCATCAGCACGGCACCCTCGAATACCATCAGAATGGTCTGACCACCGGTTTCGAAGCCGAACGCCGGAACAAAGGGGGCAAGAACAAGTGCGGACATCCCACCACCCAGAGAGGGTGCAAGGCCCAGCGGCTCCCGCACCCGGCGCGACATTGTGAAGGCGCTGGCCATGCAGAGTGCTGTTGCCAGCGCAAAGGCATCACCCACCCAATGGCTTGCACCAATACCCGGCAGCACGACAATACCCACACCTGCCATCCCGCACATGATCGCCACCCATGTGCTCAACGCGATAATCTCTCTCAAGGAGATATGATGCAAGGGCTGCCCAGAGCGGAGCCGTCGCAACGATCACAAGCATGTTCGCAACAGACGTGAATGTCACACTGAGAACAAAGAAGACAGAGGCAAGCCCATACAGGCCCGCAACCACACGTGCTCCCGGACTGCAAACGGAGCCGAAAACCGTGCGCCTGCAACGCGACAGCATCAATAGAATTGCCGACAGCCCCATGAGCAGGCCACGCCAAAAGGCCACTGTCAGAAAATCTCCGTCGATCAAACGCAGAATCAATGTGTCAAAGCTCAGAAGAAGCGCACCCGCAAAGGCCGCGGCTACCCCTGAACGCGGAGAGTCAACCTGCATGGCGACCATTGTCATGCGTTATGAACATGCGACGTTCCGACATTGGGCTTCCGCAACCGCCCCTGAATATGACCGACTGCGGATTTTCCATAATGTCCACTGTCAAGTCTCCTCGAAGCAGATGGGCCCGGTGTCGCCGGAGGCCCGCTTTGTCATGCGATTGGAAATTCCGTTGCCATGCGGCACGAAACCCGGGTGGGACATGGTTGACGGTCCCTTCAGGGGCATCAGGACAGGAAAATGGACGAGGCCGTCCTCACAGATGAATCCGCAATCCGGAACGGGTGATCACTCAGAACGACGGGTCTGTGGCCCGGATTGCCGGTTTGCATGAGAGCGGGCGGTTCAAAAATCTCATCCAGGGTGCCTGTGCCGCCCGACAGGGTGACGAATGCTTCCGAACAATGCAGGGGGTGCCGGATTTCGCATGAAGGACTCGCTGAAAGCAGCGATGTGTCCTGCTGTGAGATGCCCGGAGGTTCGAAGGGCAGCGCGGTCCTGATCCTCGGGGAGTGACCGCCGGCTGATCGGGTGTTCGCATTTGCGGTTTGTGTGAGACCTGAACCTCCGCTGGACAGAACCGTTGATCGTGCCGTGGCCAGCAATACGGCGACATCGTATGCCAGTTGGCAGGAGAGCGTCGACAGACTGGTGCGGATAATACAAAAAATACTCACAGAACATCCGCATGTCTCGGAGAACTTTCTTCCTGCACGAAATTCATTGATCCGCTGGATTTCCAAGATGCAAACCTTTTCTTTCAAACATTCAGATGGAGACTTGAGCACGATCTAAATCAAACTGGCTTGATTGAGTATGGAGAAATGCTAACACTTTCTGTTAGATTTATTAACATTTTGTGAACTGCCGGAGATATTGAATTGCGAAAACTTCCGCCCCTGCGGGCGCTTTACTGCTTTGAGGCTGTTTCGGACCATGAAAGCTTTTCAGCTGCAGCCGGGGCCCTCAACCTGACTCACGGTGCGATCAGCCATCAGGTCCGCAGCCTGGAGGATTGGCTGGGTGTCCAGCTGTTCAGTCGCCATCGCGGTGGCGTCGTCCTGACAGCTGATGGAGAGCGTCTCAAGCGTGCATGCACCATGGCTTTCGAGAGGCTGGAGATGGAATGCCAAAGGATGAAGTCGACCAGCGAAGCCCGTGTCATCACCATCGGGTGCTCTTCCAGTTTTCTTGCGCACTGGCTGCTGCCCCGCCTGAGGACATTCGCCTACGGTCACACCACCAGCGAAACCACACTGCGTTTTGATACAACGGCGGACTGGAAGACGCTGAGGCGCGGCAAGATCGATTTGCTGATTACAGGGGATTGCCAAAGAACAGGCGCGGGGGTTGAAATGTGCCTGTTTGCCGACGACCTCATCGGTCCCGTCTGCCTGCCGGGTTACACGGAAACACCCGGGGAGCCGGACAGGATCCTGCAGGGCAGCCTCTTGCACGCGAAATCCCGTCCCAATGCCTGGCGGGAATGGGGTCAGGCCGTCGGCAGTTCCACGATCCCAACCGATGGACAGGTCTTCGAAACCCTTTCATTGTCAATCGAGGCCGCGCGTGCAGGATTTGGGTTTGCCATTGCACCGGAGATCGTCGTCCGGGAAGAAATCAGGGATGGCAATCTGATTGCTCCGCTGGGTTTTGTTACCGCCCATCATGCCACATATCTCTACAGTCACACAGGCCGGAACCTGTCGAAATCCGTGCGTTCCCTGCGGGACTGGTTGCTGAATCAGACCCGGTGACAGAAGCACCCGAACCGGACGGTCGGATCAAGAGAGCGTTGTACGGGGCGGGGAGCAGATTTCATTGTATTTTTGCTTCAGGACCCCGGCAGGGCGCCGCAATCCTCCTGCTGCCCTGCTGTCAGGAATGCTGATGCCTGCAGGAATTGCTCTTCCTGACCGGCGAGTCTGACTGCATCTTCCTCATCGTCCCCCCAGCGTCCGCGTTGCCAGCTGGTGTCAAGTTGGGCAAGTTGCCAGGTTTTGCCAGAATCGATCCAGCCCTGCCGGAGAGCCATGACCAGCAGCAGTGATGTTGTCAGTTTGACCTGTTCATTCGTGGCAACAAGCTCGAATGCATTCATCGCGTTCAGCCGGGCACGCATGGCCCTGGACAACCCCTCATGCTGCGAGATTGGCATGACCCCGATCGTCACAACACACTCCTCGCCCCACACATTGTGATAGTGTTCGAGGACAGGATCCCAGGATAGTCGCTGGCGGTGAACAAGATCGGGTGGCCCGGATGCACGGTAGCAGATCATGTCGCCGTCGAGATAGTCAAGCAGCGATCCGATCATGATCTCCCTTTGGCTGTCAGTGAGGGTGACAGCGGTCACTGACAGGCGTGTTGTCGGGAGCTTGTCAGGGTTGAGAATGCCGTCGACCAAGGACCACTCCCCGGCTACCCTGGCGGCGAGTGTTTCGGTCGGCACCCGGAGATTCGTGCCGTTGGGGGTTTGAACGGGCCGGTCATCAAGCAGGATTTCAAAGCCATGGGTGCAGGGCTGGATTGTGACCGATTGCCACCAGCGCCTGCTCGCCCATTCACTCATCCGGCTGCATCCCCATCGGACAAACCTGCCACGCGATCACGAGACCCATAGGTCTCCGGCCAGCCAAAATGTACGCAGGCGCGCCGTATATGAGCAGAAAGCGGGGCGTTGATGTGAATATGCCTGCGTGTGAGAGGGTGCATGAACTCAAGGCTGCTTGCATGCAGATGCAATGCGTCATCAAGTGCCGTGTGCCAGGGCATGGCCTTTCGCTGGTCGCGGGTGATGCCATAGCGTCGATCACCGAGAATCGGGCACCCGATTGCCGCAAGGTGGGCGCGCAGCTGATGCTTCCGGCCCGTTTGCGGAGTGAGGGCAAGAAGTGCCGGACCGGATTCGGATGTCCGGAGAGTCCGGTAGGCGGTAACGGCGGTTTTCTCACCGGATTGCGGGGCCAGCGTGTCGGCCCGTTTCCAGCGGACTCCATGATGCCTGCCTGCTGTCTGGAGACAGATGGTGATCACACCATCTTCGGGTTCGGGCGGCCTGATCGTGACAGCGAGATAGTCCTTGCGTACGGAACGGTCCTGGAACATTGCACCCATGGCCCGCACAGCGGGCAGGGTTTTGCCCAGCAGGAGAATACCCGATGTTGCCTTGTCAAGGCGATGGATCAAACGAAACCGTCCACCGTCCGCATCCGGCCCGGCCAGAATCTGATCAAGATGGCGATGCTGGCCGGTGCCGCCCTGTGTTGCAAGGCCTGCCGGCTTGTTGATGGCAAGAAAGTGATCGTCTTCGTAGAGAGGGTTGGCGAGAACGCTCCCGGCTTGGTTGTGCGCAGCGGACAGTGTGCCTGATGCATCCGGCCCTGGGAGCGGGGAGTGGTTGGGTGGCAGGCGAACAGCCTGACCTGACAGAAGACGTGTCGCGCACCTGACCCGCCTGCCATCAACCCGAATCTGTCCCTGACGGCAAAGACGCTCAAGATGCGCCTGGCTGACCGGACCAATGCGCCGACGGTACCAGCGATCAAGCCGCTGACCGGCATCCTCTTCACCTGTGGAAATATCGACCGTCACGGGATGCCCTGGTGACGTGCGAGGAGGAGACCAAGGACAAGGAAAGTCAGCGCGAGGATCGTGGACAGGGCGATATAGAGGACAGCAAGACCGATACGACCCGACTCGATCAAATGCCATACATCAAGAGAGAAGGCGGAAAATGTCGTGTACCCGCCGAGAAAGCCAATCATCAGGAATGCATGGGTACGCTCACTGAGAACCGGGTTGTCGATGAGCACACCCGCCAGGAGACCGGCAAGGAAGGATCCCAGCACATTGACGAAAAGCGTGCCGAAGGGAAATCCCGGGCCCAGGGCAAACCGGATGGCCTCGACCGAAAGATAGCGGAACATTGCCCCGGCCGCACCGCCAAACCCGACAAACAGCAGCAGACTCACCGGTCGGGTCCCGCTTCAGGCGTGTCTTGGGCCTTCCTGTCCCGGAGTCTGCGAAAGTATTGCAGACGCTTGAACATGGTCCGCTCAAATCCCCGTTCAACCGGGCAGTAGAACGGCTCCGGATCAACGCCATCGGGAAAATACCGCTGCCCTGAAACACCGTCGGGAGAGTCATGATCATAGTCATAACCCTGACCGTAACCAAGGTTTTGCATCAGCCGGGTTGGAGCATTGAGGATGTGTTTGGGCGGGTCGAGTGAACCGGACGCAGCGGCTGCATCCACGGCCCTTTTCATTGCACGGTAGGTGGCATTGGATTTGGGTGAGAGTGCCAGATAGATCACGGACTGGACCAGCGCCAGTTCACCTTCCGGACTCCCCAACCGTTCGTAGGTTTGCCAGGCATTCAGGCAATGGGTCAGGGCCTCCGGGTCGGCCAGCCCGATATCCTCAATGGCAATACGCGTGATGCGGCGCGCCAGGTAATTTGGATCTTCACCCCCATTCAGCATTCGGGCGAGCCAGTAGATTGCAGCATCGGGATCAGAACCCCGCACCGATTTGTGCAGGGCGGAGATCAGATTGTAGTGCCACTCTCCTGATCTGTCATATCCAGCGGCGCGGCGGGCCAGCAGTGTTGCGAGTCTGTCCGGTCGGACTGCGTCCCCATCAGGCAAGGCTGCAACCTGTTCAATCATGTTGAGCAGCGCCCGGCCATCGCCATCAGCAAGATCGATAATCCTTGCCCGGCTGTCCTCTGTGAGCGGCAGAGGCCCGCCAGTCGCCGCTTCTGCCCGCTTCATGAGTTTTTCCAGGTCATCGGCATTCAATCGATTGAGAACGAGGATACGCACACGGGACAGGAGTGCTGTATTGAGTTCGAATGAAGGATTCTCGGTCGTTGCACCAATCAGGATGATGGTGCCATCCTCAAGATGCTGCAGAAAACTGTCTTGCCTGGTCCGATTGAAGGCATGAATCTCATCGATGAACAGGACGGTTGCCTGTCCCTGATCCCGCCTTGCTCTGGCTGCAGAAAAGCATCTCGCCAGTTCGGCTGCATTCGTCTGCGCGGCACTCAGCTGACAGCATTCGGCATCCACACAGCTGGCCAGCAGGCGGGCCAGCGTCGTCTTGCCAACACCGGGAGGCCCCCAGAGGACAAGGGAGGGAAGTTTTCCCGATCTCCGGATGGCGTCAATGGGCCCGCCATCACCGAAGAGATGGTCCTGGCCAACGACCTCGGCAAGTGCGGTTGGCCGGAGACGGTCAGCGAGCGGAGTCAGTGCGTTCATGGCTGGTCCACACGGTGGTGCGATCTCTGTGAATCCCGGAGGAGAAAATCATCATGGCACCGGTGCCGGTTCTCCTGACTTGACTCCGGTCGCGGCGGGTGATCTCAATCTCTATGATTGACAGAACGGGCATGAAAAATGAAGCCGAGGACATTCAGCAGAAGCTGTGCGGCAAGAATCTGGGTCGATTCGGTTGGATCATAGACCGGCGCCACCTCGACAAGATCAATTCCGACAACAGGGCAGCGATAGGCCAGCCCCTTCAGGATTTCCAGGACCTCATAATAGAGGAAACCGCCATGGCTTGGTGTACCGGTTCCCGGGGCAATCGAGGGGCAGAATGCATCGATGTCAATTGTCACATAACAGCGGGAATTGGCTCGAATGCGATCCAGAACCGCCGCAGTGCCAAGAGAGCGCACCTGTCGGACCGACAGAATGTCCGATCCCCATTCCCGGGCATCCTCATAACCCTCCCGGGCTGTTGAGGAGATGTTGCGAATTCCAATCTGGGTTATGGCCTTGACATAATCCTTCTCACTCGCCCGGCGCATGGGGTTGCCGTGCCCTGCCGTCACGCCGTGCCGCTCGTCGACAAAATCAAGATGGGCATCGATCTGGACGATATGCAGCGGACCCTGGTCCGCACAGTTGGATGCAAATGCGTCAATGCAGGGAATGTTGACCGAGTGATCACCACCAATCACCACAGGCAGGGCTCCGGCTGAGAGAATTTTTTTCACGCCCCGGGCAATGTTCTCGTGGCTCTTCATGGTATTGGTATGAATGATATCCGCATCACCGATATCGACCAGGCGTACGCTGGAGTCGAGATAGGTAATGTCATCTTCATGATCATAGGCGCCGGCATGGCCAAAGCTGAACAGGGTCGATGCCGACCGGATTCCCCGTGGCCCAAAACGTGCACCGGGACGCCACTGCGTGCCGGCATCAAATGGAGCGCCCAGGACCGCTGCATCGGCATTGATGGCATCCCAGTCTTCGACAAGGGGTGCTTTATTGAAGGTTGAAATCCCGACGAAAGGCAGATTCAGTCGACCGGTTTGGTACCCGTGTTCCGTCATTGCCGAACCCGTGATTTGCAATCAGTCCACATTGCGGGGGAATTGATCATGTCTTGACACCATGCTGATGTGATCGAGATCCGGCCAGATTGCCCAATCGGTCATCACGCTCGAGGGGTTGCAATGGCAGAGGCGAGGATGCTGGGGTCAGGTTTTTTCCGCCTCCTGCCGCTCCCGGTCGTGTCGGCCCTTGGCATCAACATCGCGGTCGACAAGTTCAATGACAGCCATCGGTGCCATGTCACCGAAGCGATGGCCGGCCTTGATCACACGGGTATAACCGCCGGGTCGTTCCCTGTAGCGGGGGCCGAGGACGCGGAAGAGCTTGTCGATATGCGATGCCTGTTTCAGCATGGCTCCGACGCGGCGACGTGATGCCAGCGTGTCGTTTTTGCCGCGGGTGATCAGACGCTCAACAACGCGGCGCAGCTCCTTGGCCTTGGGCAGTGTCGTTCTGATCTGTTCGTGCTCGATAAGTGACCCGGCCATATTGGCAAACATGGCCTTACGATGCTCACTGGTCCGGTTCAGGTGCCGATAACCACCCCCATGACGCATGATGTCTTCTCCCTTGCTGACAGACTGATATTGACGTGTGCCCGCACCCCTGCTGCGGAAACCGGTCAGCTGTTCTGTTCCCTTGCGTACTGCTTGGCCTGCTCCTCAACATCGTCCGGGGGCCAGCCTTGGGTTTCCATACCAAGACTCAAGCTCATCTTGGACAGGGTTTCCTTGATTTCGTTGAGAGACTTGCGGCCAAAATTCGGCGTCCGCAACATATCCTGCTCGGATTTCTGAACCAGATCACCGACATAGATGATGTTTTCATTTTTCAGACAGTTCTGCGAGCGGACCGTCAGATCAAGATGCTCAACCTTGGCGAGAAGTTCGCGAATGAAGACAGGCGCCTCTTCAACGGGCTGATCATCGATCATCTCCGGCTCATCAAAGTTGATCAGCCGGTTGAGGTATTCCTGCAGGATGCGGGCAGCAAATGCGACCGCGTCACGCGGCGCCACGGAGCCATCTGTTTCGACCTTCATATTCAGACGGTCGTGATCAAGACGCTGGTCAGCCCGGGTTGCCTGGACATTGTAGGACACGCGACGGACGGGTGAAAAAATTGCATCCACCGGAATAAAGCCGACAACCGTCTCTTCAGGCTTGTTCTGCTCTGCCGGAACATAGCCGCGCCCGGTGTCGACCGTCAACTCCATCTCGATTCCGGAATCGCGATTCAGATGACAGATGACATGCCGTTTATTGAGAATTTCAACTCCGCTCACAGTCTTGATCATGCCGGCGGTCACTTCCCCGGCCTGACTGGACCGGAGCATGAGACGCCTGGGTCCATCTGTTGTCATTTTGACAACAACACCCTTGAGGTTAAGCAGGATATCGATGACGTCCTCTCGAACACCCTGGATGGACGAAAACTCGTGTTTCACGCCTTCGATCCGGACGCCGGTAATCGCGGCGCCCATGATGGAGGAGAGCATCACCCGGCGCAGGGAGTTGCCGAGTGTTTGGCCATAGCCACGCTCCAAAGGCGAGAGAACAATCTCCGATTCGTTCTCATTGATGCCGGTCTTTTCATTGGTTGTCGGACGGGTCAGCCCATCCCATTGATTCTGTATCAGCAACTCTCGTCTCCGTGATTCTGCATCATGCAATCGACTTGTGATGGACATGCGGACTTCCCGAATGCCTGTCGGGGCATGTACGACTCACAGGCATACGGATCCCTGTCAAACGATCCGGTCACACCCTCCTGCGTTTCGGTGGCCGACACCCATTATGGGCAATGGGCGTGACATCCTTGATTGACGTGATCGTGAAGCCGACAGCGGCCAGGGCCCGCAGGGCACTCTCACGACCGGAACCCGGCCCCTGGACCTGGACCTCGAGCGTCTTGACGCCGTGCTCCATCGCTTTCCTCGCAACATCTTCAGCGGCGAGCTGTGCAGCATATGGTGTCGACTTGCGCGACCCCCTGTAACCAACAGTCCCGGCACTTGACCATGCAATGGCATTGCCCTGCATATCCGAGATCAGTATTTTTGTGTTGTTGAATGACGAGCTGATATGTGCGACACCAATCGCAATATTCTTGCGTTCCTTGCGGCGCAGGCGAGACCGATCACGTTTCACACCACACTCCCCGATTTACTTCTTCTTGCCGGCAATGGCGACTGCCCGACCCTTGCGGGTCCGCGCGTTGGTATGGGTGCGTTGGCCACGGACCGGCAGTTTGCGCCGGTGACGCAAACCCCGATAACACCCCAGATCCATCAGTCGCTTGATATTCATCTGAACCTCGCGTCGCAAATCACCCTCGACCCGGCAGTTGCCGTCAATGTGCTCGCGCAGCAGCATGACCTCACGGTCGGACAATTCATTCACACGCTTGGACTGCTCAATCCCCACACTTGTGCAGATATTCCGGGCTGTCGCATGACCGATGCCGTAGATGCTGGTCAGCGCAATCGGGACCCGCTTACCGGTCGGGATATTCACACCTGCGATCCGTGCCATACAGATTTCCTCAATCGACTTCAGGGCAGACCATAACAAATTTCAAGACACAGATACCCAGCCCAGGTGCAATGCCTGGACCCATACAGGAGGATGTGGCGAGAGTGACATGGCCCGCGAACGCGCCCCTAGCAGGTTTGTCATGCATTGACAATGCTCCGCAAGCAAAAAAGTGACACGATCCCGAATATGCCCCGCAAGCAAATCATTCCGGCAGGGATTCAGTTGCCGCATCAGGGCCGGCTTTTCGGGCGGCACCCTGACATCCGGCGCCGGAGTGCTCCGCCTCCACCGGGCTGAGAGGATCATGGGACGCAATCGGGTGCGTTCGAGCAGGAGCCGGACCGCAATTGCGGCCCCGGATCGATCGGGATCACCGATGATCACGCCGCCGGGCGACCGGGCGGCGGGAACGGGTCCGGGCCCGATCGTTCCGGGGTGATACGGATGGGGGCATGAGAAGAGGGGGTGGTCCATGATCCCCTCTTGAAGCCCTCTGGAGGATCAGGACACGGATCTTTCAGGAGACCCGGTCACGCAGACATCGCGAATTCGGTAAATCGGCTTGCAGACGCTGGCAGGAAAGCGAGGCGGGGGTCATTTGCAACCGGATCATTGAGCAGGGGCATCCGCTTCAGGCGGGATTGTCCCGGAGGATGTTGACGATCTTGACCTGACCCGGTTCATTCCGGAGATTGCAAGGAATGGAGGTCGCCCGCGCACCCGATCAATGCAGGACACCCTCCCCCGTCATGATCGCTGTGCGCAAGATGTCCGACCGGCATTTCACACACCACCCGGACGGCAAGGGCCGGATCCTCTTCACGACAATGTCCCGCGATTGATCTTGATGCGCCGGACAATTTCCTCATCACGCTGGCGTCTGAATGCGTCGGGGTCCCTGGACGTCCAGTCATAAAATCCGGTCCCCGACTTCATGCCAAGCTTTCCCTGTGCGTACAGCGTCCCGACGGGAGTTTCGGCGGGATCTGAGACATTTGAAAGGTCGGCCCAGATCGCTTTGACCGAATTTGAGTTGATCAGGTCAAGGCCGGCAAGGTCGGCATGCTCAAAC